>NZ_JBCLYA010000050.1:135927-386422 GCF_039650795.1 Salmonella sp. K21076 | reverse complement strand
GCGGGGTGGTGGAGCGTCTGAGCGACACGGTGCAGAACGGTCTGATTAATATCGTGACCATTTTCCTCGGGCTGTCGGTGGGCGCGAAGCTGGTCGCGGATAAGTTCCTGCAGCCGCAGACGCTGGGCATTCTGCTGCTGGGGGTGATTGCCTTTGGTATCGGGACGGCGGCCGGGGTGCTGATGGCGAAGCTGCTGAACCTGTGCAGTAAGAACAAAATCAACCCGCTGATAGGTTCAGCCGGGGTGTCGGCAGTGCCGATGGCGGCACGCGTATCGAACAAAGTGGGCCTGGAATCAGACGCGCAGAACTTCCTGCTGATGCACGCGATGGGCCCGAACGTGGCCGGGGTGATTGGCTCGGCGATAGCCGCCGGGGTGATGCTGAAATACGTGCTGGCGATGTAATAGTGGATGGGATACGCATGTCGTATCCCATTTTCATCCAAATTTTTTCTGAAAGAAAAGTAAGTATGAACTGGTTCAGGTTCCGGTGATGCCGAATGCAAGAAAATACCGTAATTAAATATCTAAATACCAATATGTTTATACGGGAAATTACACACTGGTTTGCCAGACGCTCGTTTCAAAACCGGATATTTCTACTGATCCTGTTTACATCCACCATCGTGATGCTGGCAATCACCTGGTATCTGACCGATATCACGAAAGAGCGCCTGCATTATCAGGTGGGCCAACGTGCGCTTATTCAAGCAATGCAAATATCCGCTATGCCAGAATTAGTTGAAGCCGTAGAGGCGCATGATTTGTCACGCATCAAAGCGCTGATTGACCCAATGCGCTCGTTTTCGGACGCGACTTACATTACCGTTGGCAACGAAAAAGGTCAGCGACTGTATCACGTCAACCCGGATGAGATCGGCAAATATATGGAGGGCGGCGATAGCGACGACGCGCTGTATAATGCTAAAAGCTACGTATCGGTGCGCAAAGGTTCATTAGGCTCTTCCTTGCGTGGTAAATCCCCGATTCAGGACAGTACCGGTAAAGTCATCGGTATTGTTTCCGTCGGCTATACTCTGGAACAGTTGGAGAGCTGGCTTAACTTACAAATCAGCTCGTTGCTGTTCCCGATGGCGATACTGTTGCTGGTGCTGTTGTACTGCGCCCGCCGCTTCTCGCTGCATATTAAAAAGCAGATGCTTAACATGGAGCCGCAGCAGCTTTCACAACTATTAATTCAGCAAAGCGTGTTATTTGAGTCGGTATTTGAAGGGTTGATCGCCATTGACTCCCATCACCGTATTACCGCCATTAATCAAACGGCTCGCCGCTTACTGAATCTGAGCCAACCGGAGTCTGAACTCATTGGCTATGCAATCCACCATATCGTGTTGCCGGAGGCCTTCTTTTACGATGCGCCGCAAAAAAACAAAAAAGATGAGATCGTCACTTTTAACCAAATGAAAGTCATCGCCAGTCGCATGGCGGTCATTATTGACAACCAGCCTCAGGGCTGGGTTATTAGCTTTCGCAACAAAGACGATATCAATACACTCAACCTGCAGTTAAGTCAGGTGCGGCAATACGCCGATAACCTGCGCGCCGTGCAGCATGAGCATCGCAACCTTATTTCCACCATTGCCGGACTGCTGTTCCTGAAGCGCTACGATAATGCGCTGGCGCTGATTCAGCAGCAGTCGGAAAGCCACCAAAAAGTACTCGATTTTATTTCCCATAATTTCCGCGACCACCACCTTGCGGGGCTATTAATCGGTAAATATTATCGGGCAAAAGAGCTGGGGCTGGAGCTGATTTTCGATCCTTCAAGCTTTGTTGAACACCTGCCGTCATCGCTCTCGCATAATGAATGGATTTCGATTGTTGGCAATTTATTGGACAACGCCTATAACGCCACCCTGCTCAATCGCGAAGGCTCGCGACAGATTGAGTGCCTGATCAATAGCGAAGGTAATGAAGTCATTATTGAAGTTGCCGATCAGGGATGTGGTATTGACGAAAATATCCGCCAGCATATTTTCGAGCGTGGAGTGACCACCCACAACAACGGCGATCACGGAATTGGATTATGGTTGGTGCACAGCTACGTCAAGCAGGCCAATGGCGACATTATCGTCGATAACAATAATTCTTTTGGCACCATTTTTACCCTCTATATCCCTTTTACCAGAGAAGAATAACATGGATAGCATTACGACACTCATCGTTGAAGACGAACCGATGCTAGCGGAAATCCTGGTGGACACCATCAAGCTTTTTCCTCAGTTTTCAATCGTCGGTATCGCAGACAAGCTGGAAAGTGCGAAGAAGCAAATACGCCTCTATCAACCACAGTTAATTCTATTGGATAATTTTTTACCCGATGGCAAAGGGATCGATTTAATTCGTCATACCATCAGCACCAACTACACGGGGCGAATTATTTTCATTACCGCCGACAATCATATGGATACCATCAGCGATGCCTTACGCATGGGCGTATTCGATTATCTGATTAAGCCGGTACATTATCAGCGCCTGCAGCATACCCTGGAGCGGTTCACCCGTTACCGCAGTTCGTTACGTTCCAGTGAGCAGGCAAACCAGACGCACGTTGATGCCTTATTTAATATCCAGGCCAAAGAACAAACCGCAGAACCGAATAGCGGACTGCGGGGAATTGATGAAAACACCTTCAACCGGGTACGACAAATATTCGCCGACCCGCAGGCAGTACATACAGCAGACACTCTGGCGCAAATTCTGGGCAGCAGTAAAACCACTGCCCGACGCTATCTGGAACAAGGCGTGAAAAATAACTTTCTCGAAGCGGAGATCAGCTACGGGAAAGTGGGCAGGCCGGAGAGACTCTATCGCGGCAAAGTATGAGATTATGGCGCCAACATGTAATTACGGCACATAGGCAAACACCTCAGCCACCCACTGACGAAAACCGTCCACATCCAGCGCCAGCGCCACCTGCGCGTTGGCGGGCTGCCCCAGACGCCCTTCAATATCAACGACCGTCGTGCCTGCGGTATATTCCCCCTGCGTTTCTACGGCCACAAAACAGGATTGCAGGGTAAAAAGCTCCGGACGCACCAGCCAGGCGATCGCACAGAGATCGTGCATCCGGACGCCAGTGCGCATACTACCGCTGCGATAATGGTTGAACAGGCTGTGCAACATCTTACCGGTGCGATTCAGCGCAGGCAGTTTATTCAGAAAATCTGGCGAGAGCATTGCCTGATTCGTGACATCAAGCCCACACATCACAATCTCCAGACCGCTGCGGAACACCAGCGCCGCGGCCTCCGGATCGACAGCAATGTTAAATTCAGCATTAGGCGTAAAATTGCCGCGCCCTGCGGAACCGCCCATCAACACCAGACGGCGAATGTTACACGCACACTCCGGATAGTGCATCAGTAGCAACGCAATATTGGTCAATGGCCCAATCGCCACCAATGTCATGGGCTCCGGGGCGTTCATCAACACATCCCGGATAGCGATAAACGCAGGCTTCGCCAACGGTTGACGCTGATGGTCGACAAAATCATAGCCTTCCATACCGGATTCGCCGTGGACGTATGCCGCATCGCGTAACGGACGCAGCAGCGGCGTCGCGGCCCCCTGGGCAAGTGGGATATCGCTGTTCCAGAAATGCAGAAGCTGCAACGCATTACGGGTCGTTTTTTCAACGGAAACATTGCCTGCGACGGTGGTTATTAGTTGCAGATCAAGCTGGGGGGCGAACAGCGCAGCGGCAATCGCAGCCGCGTCATCAATGCCCGGATCGGTATCAAGAATAATGTGTAGGGATGCTGTCATTAACGCTCTCCTGACCTATTGTTTTATATCTTCATACTCAGCGCGACTGATACAGGTATCAGGCACATCGTCATCCGTCACCAGACGCGGACTTAGCTTATCACCTTCGACAAACGGAACTAATGGGCAAAAACGCCCTGGCGATGCTTTGTTTTCCTGCCACTGAATCTCAAGCGATTCGGGCTCAGCGCCGGGTTTTTCTGCCTGAATCACGGTACGAACATTACCGGTTAGCCAAAAAGATTGACACGTCCCATCAAGGCTAAGAGGCGGCGTCAAATGACCATTTTTACGTACTAGCGGATAAATAATACGCCCATCAGCGTAGGAAGGTGTCATGTAGCAGTTATACATTTTGCCTTTACTTATCACAGGCTGAAAGTAGCTTTCACCGCGATCGATCAGTTCAATCGTTTTTCCTTTCCAGCGATACACATTGACGCCATGGCTGCAGCAACCGCCGCGCCAATAGCTGACAATCTGTTTATGTTCAGCATCGATCTCTGGTGAAGTGATCTCCTGATAAGACGCGGGCGCATCAACATAACGCTGCTTGGCGGGGTCATAGAGCCATGTTTGTACTGGAGCATCCGGCCCAGCAAGTAACTCTGTTACAATCGATAGATCCGGGTAGCCATCAAAATTGACATCCCCCCATTGAGGCATAAACGGGCTACAGGTGCCCACCGAGGCGGTATCTAAGGTCTGTATGAGTTTACCATCACGGTATAATTTTATCGCCGAAATGGCCGGCGTATTGCCGCAATCAATCTCTTTGGAAGGGTCGTAACCCCCTGCATCATTCGTGTTCGTGACCAGCACAATATCAGGGGAGTTTTTAGGTTTGTAATAGATAAGGGCAACAGGAAAATGTCGTTTTTTATCTGCGGACGTCCATTCGCCTTTAATCTCACTGCTGGAGATTTCCGCATTCCAGTAACCCGAAAGCGCCTTTACGCGTTCTTCAAGATGCACCTCTTTATCCTGGAGTGAGCCGCGTAGAACAATCACTGCCTTGTGCTGATTGCAAGGTTCATAGCAGTAATGCCCATAAAGCGTGTTACCAAATCGCGTGATATTAACGTTTACCGGTTTCCCCGCGATAGTCCCGGTATAGTTTCGCTCCCAGGCGGGTAGCTCCAGCACCGTAGCGCTTGCCGCGTCCATCCAAAAGCCGATGGCGAGTAACGTTGGCAATCTATATTTTATTTTGCCCATTTCCCTTATCCCTGTAGGCATTACAACCCAAAAACCAGCAACGATTGTGCTGGTTTTTCAGATGAATAGCAAAAAGGTGGGGCATTAGCACCGGATGACGACTACGCCTTATTTTTCCTGTCGCACATTGAATATCAAAAGAAATTCTTAAGATCTGGTCAGCGTAGCATCATCGGGCAGATTTCTGAATTGTGAAATCTTATTCGACTTCACGAACATCCACACGCAGCTCTTTCGGTACTTCGAAAACAATATTTTCTTCGCGACCCTCAAGCGTGACAGCTTCGCCGCCGCCAAACTCCCGCAGACGCGCAATAACATTCTGCACCAGAATATCCGGCGCGGAAGCGCCAGCGGTGACGCCGACACAGGCGGCGTCTTTCACCCACGCCTCCTGGATATCCGCCGCATCGTCGATAAGAAACGCGGTTCTTCCCATCCGTTGGGCCAGTTCCGCCAATCGGTTAGAGTTAGAAGAGTTTTTCGAGCCAACCACCAGCACTACGTCAGCCTGCTCAGCCAGCGCCCGCACCGCTTCCTGACGATTAGTAGTGGCATAGCAAATATCGTCTTTGCGCGGGCCGACGATTTTCGGAAAGCGTTTACGCAGCGCATCAATCACATCGGACGTATCGTCCACGGAAAGCGTGGTTTGCGTCATGAAGGAGAGCTTGCCTTCATTTTTGACATTCAGCGTCCAGACGTCCTCTGGCGACTCCACCAGGTACATCCCCCCTTCCGGATTGCTGTACTGGCCCATGGTGCCTTCCACTTCCGGGTGCCCGGCGTGGCCGATGAGAATAGATTCTTCACCGCGACGGCTGGCGCGCGCCACTTCCATATGGACTTTCGTCACCAGCGGGCAGGTGGCGTCAAAAACGGTAAGATCGCGGCTTTTCGCCTCGTTACGCACCGCCTGGGAAACCCCATGAGCGGAGAAGATCAGAATGGCGCCATCCGGCACTTCGCTAATTTGCTCTATAAAGATCGCTCCGCGCTGGCGCAGGCTGTCCACTACATAGCGGTTATGCACGACTTCGTGCCGAACGTAAATTGGCGCGCCGTAAATGGCGAGCGCATTTTCAACAATGCTGATAGCGCGGTCTACCCCGGCGCAAAAACCGCGTGGGTTGGCCAACAGGATCTGCATGTTTATGCCTCCAGCGCCGGATCGATTTCCAGCACTTCAATATCAAAGTGAACGGTATGCCCGGCCAGCGGATGGTTAAAATCAACGGTAATCGAGTCGCCGTTGATTTCGCGAATCACGCCAGGCATTTCGCTGCCATCCATTGCGGTAAAAAGCATAATCGCCCCGACTTCCGGTTCGCCCGCCGCCATAAACTCACGGCGCGAGAAATACTGGATCAAGTCCGGACTGGGGACGCCAAACGCGGCGTCAGGCTCCAGCGAAAACGCTTTCTTTTCCCCTTCTTTCAACCCCAGAAGCTGCTGCTCCAGACCTTCGGAAAGCGAGGTATCGCCAAGACGGAACAGGGCTGGCTTGCCGTTATTGCGGGTAGATTCCGCCGTTGAGCCATCATCCAGTTTCAGGGTGAAGTGAACGAGGATCGCGCTGTTGCTCTGTACGGATTTAGACATGCAAATTGCTCACGTGTTTTGCCCGGAGGCACAAAGAACGATAAAACCGTAGGCCGGATAAGGCGTTTTCACCGCCATCCGGCACCACGTTTGCCTGATGGCGCTGCGCTTATCAGGCCTACAAAACCGGATAAGCGCAACCCGGTATTTACGCTTATGCCTGCTCTTTCGCTGTCGGCTTCGGCAAAAAGCCTTCCAGTACTATCAGCGCAGCACCGATACAAATTGCCGTATCGGCAAGGTTGAACGTCGCGAAATGCCAGTCGCCGACGTAAAAATCGATCATATCGACAACGAAGCCGTGCCACAGACGATCGAACAAATTACCCAGCGCGCCGCCAATAATGAGCGCATAAGCGATGTTATTCAGCTTCTGCGTCGCTTTCGAGCGATACATCATCACCAAAAGAATTACGCAGATCCCTATCGCAATCCCGGCAAAGAACCAGCGCTGCCAGCTGCCGCTATCCGCCAGGAAGCTAAAAGCCGCGCCGTAGTTACGCGCATAATGCAGATTAAGCGACGGGAACAGCCCTACCGTATCCCCCAGAGCGAAATTCTGGAGGATCAGGTATTTGCTGCCCAAATCGATAATCAGCACGACTACTACCAGCCATAGCCAGCGTAGTCCTGTTGAACAGAGTGGTTTACTCATCAGGCAAATTTACGTTGTTCGCCATTACCGGCGATGTTGCTGACACAGCGTCCGCAGATATCTGCATGTTCCGCCACCTTGCCGACATCAGTAGTGTAGTGCCAGCAGCGCGGACACTTATCACCCTCGGCACGCGTTACCACTGCCTGAACTGTCGTATTACCAGCATTGTACTGAATATTTTCATCATCAATACCCCCCGCTTGCTCAGAAATCACGAACTGGGAAGTAATGAAGATAAATCTGACCTCTTCGCCCAACAGTTTCAGCTTCTTGATCGTACCGTTAGCATCGTCAGCATATTTCAGCGTCACTTTTGCTTCCAGGTTCGATTTGATGCCATTGGCCTTCTGATTTTCCAGCTCTTTGTTGACCTGGTCCTTGATATAGCGGACATCGTCCCAGAATGCGTCATTAAATTCTTCATTCTCTTCCAGGCCAAACAACCCGTCGTACCATTCGCCGGTGAAGACATATTTTTCACGCTCGCCCGGCAGGTAGCCCCAGATTTCATCAGCCGTGAAGGACATGATCGGCGCCATCCAGCGAACCAGCGCCTCTGCGATATGATACAGCGCAGTCTGGCAGCTACGACGCGCGACGCTATCGGCCTTCGCGGTGTACTGGCGGTCTTTGATGATGTCGAGGTAGAACGACCCCATTTCAACGGAGCAGAAGCGCATCAGGCGCTGTACCACTTCATGGAAGTCGTAAGCTTCGTATGCCTTCAGAATCTCTTGCTGCGCCGTTTTCGCGCAGCCCACCGCCCACCTGTCCAGCACCACCATCTCTTCCGGTTTGACCATATCGGTGGCCGGATTGAAGCCATTGAGGTTCGCCAGCAGGAAGCGCGCGGTATTACGGATACGACGATAGCTGTCAGCAGCACGTTTCAGGATTTCGTCAGAGACCGCCATTTCGCCGGTATAGTCAGTAGACGCCACCCACAGACGCAGGATATCCGCGCCCAGTTTATTCATCACATCCTGCGGCGACACGGTGTTACCGATGGACTTGGACATCTTGCGCCCCTGACCATCGACGGTGAAGCCGTGAGTCAGTACCTGGCGGTATGGCGCTTTGCCTTTCATCGCCACGCTAATCATCAGGGAGGACATAAACCAGCCGCGATGCTGGTCAGACCCTTCCAGATACATATCGGCAGCGTGACCGGCGAATTCCGGACGGGCGTCAACCACGGAGTAACTGGTGGAACCGGAATCAAACCAAACGTCCAACGTATCCGGAACTTTCTCATATTGATCAGCATCTTCGCCGAGGATCTCTTTCGGGTCGAGATCCCACCACGCCTGGATACCGTCAACTTCAACGCGTTTCGCCACCTCTTCCATCGCCGCCAGAGTACGCTCAATCGGCAGCAGCTCCTGCGTTTCTTTATGCACGAACAGCGACATCGGTACGCCCCAGGTACGCTGACGGGAGATACACCAGTCAGGACGGTTAGCGACCATTGATTCAATACGCGCCTGACCCCAGTCCGGGATCCACTGAACGCCTTTGATCT
Organism: Salmonella sp. K21076; assembly: GCF_039650795.1. Taxonomy (NCBI): domain Bacteria; kingdom Pseudomonadati; phylum Pseudomonadota; class Gammaproteobacteria; order Enterobacterales; family Enterobacteriaceae; genus Salmonella; species Salmonella sp. K21076. The sequence continues at coordinate 377,631 of NZ_JBCLYA010000050.1, read as the reverse complement.
CTTTCAGCGACTGTTGACGAAGCCCTTCTTTATCCATGCTGACGAACCACTGCGGGGTCGCGCGGAAAATGATCGGCGTTTTGTGACGCCAACAGCACGGATAGCTGTGCTGCATTTTTTCGACATGCAGTAGCGCGCCTTTTTCTTTCAGCAGTTCAATAACGATATCGTTCGCTTTGAAGACGTTAACACCGTCAAGCGTTGGATATGTGCCTGGCAGGTAAGCGCCGTCCGGCCCAACCGGGTTAGCCGTTTCCAGACCGTATTTCTGACCAATCACATAGTCGTCCGGGCCATGGCCAGGTGCGGTGTGAACGGCACCGGTACCAGCATCCAGGGTGACGTGATCGCCGAGGATCGCCGGCACGTCAAAGCCCATAAACGGATGGGTAAAGCGCAGCAGTTCCAGCTCCGCGCCTTTGACGGTGCCGAGAATGGTGTATTCAGCCGCGCCAATACGCTGTATGACGCTTTCAACCAGATCTTTCGCCAGAATCACCGCCTGACCGTCGATCTGCACCAGCGCATAATCAAAGTCCGGCGCCAGGGAGATGGCGCGGTTAGCCGGCAGCGTCCACGGCGTGGTGGTCCAGATAACCAGCGACACAGGGCCGCTCACGCCCGGCAAACCAAACTTCGCTTTCACCGCATCCTGATCGACGGCACGGAACGCCACGTCGATAGACGGCGACGTTTTGTCGTAATATTCAACTTCCGCTTCCGCCAGCGCGGAACGACAGTCAACACACCAGTGCACCGGCTTAGCGCCTTTGTGCAGATGACCGTTTTTGATAATTCTGCCCAGCGCGCGGATGATGTTGGCTTCGGTTTTGAAGTCCATGGTCAGGTACGGATGCGACCAGTCGCCCAACACGCCCAGACGAATGAAGTCTTTACGCTGGCCGTCAACCTGAGTGGCGGCATATTCGCGGCACTTGGCGCGGAATTCAGCGGCGGTGAATTTCTCGCCCGGCTTACCGAACTCCTGCTCGACTTTCAGCTCGATAGGCAGACCGTGACAGTCCCAGCCCGGCACGTAAGGCGAGTCAAATCCCGACAGTCCTTTGGACTTCACGATAATGTCTTTCAGAATCTTGTTAACTGAGTGACCAATATGAATGCTGCCATTCGCATATGGAGGGCCATCATGCAGAATGAAGGTTTTTTTGCCTTTTTTGGCCGCACGAATGATGCCGTACAGATCATCATCGGTCCAACGCGCCAGCATTCCCGGTTCACGCTTGGCGAGGTCGCCGCGCATCGGGAACCCTGTTTCCGGCAAATTCAGGGTCGATTTATAGTCACTCATCAGATTCTCGGTTCCGTATTTCGGTTTGATAAACACCGTCAGGGTTACACCTGCCCGGCTAGCCCAAAAAACTTGCGGGCCGTTAACTCATCGCGTGCGATTTGCGCTTTTAGCTCATCAAGCGACGCAAATCGCTGCTCATTACGTATCTTTTTACGCAGTATTACATCTATATGGCGACCGTAGAGGTCCATTACAACGTCCAGCAGATGCACTTCCAGTTGTTGACGCACGCCAGCCACCGTTGGACGAGTGCCAATGTTCGCTACGCCGGGTAACGGCTTATCGCCAAGCCCGGTGACTTCCACCGCATAGACCCCTTTTACCGGTGAGACCTGACGGCGCAGCGGTAAGTTCGCCGTCGGGAAGCCAATGGTACGTCCCAGCTCGTCGCCATGAACGACACGCCCGGAAATAGTAAAGGGATGTCCCAGCAGACTTTCGGCAAGCGCCAGGTTATCTTCCGCCAGCGCCTGTCTCACTGCGGTACTACTGATACGCACGCCGCCTTCACAAAAGGTTTGGGTGCTGGAAACCGCAAAACCATACTCCGCCCCCGCCTTCTGTAATAACAAGAAATCGCCCGCGCGGCTAGCACCAAAGCGGAAATCATCGCCGACGGCAAGAAATTGCACGCCAAGTCGCTCCACCAGCAGTTCGCTGATAAACGTTTGCGCCGTCAAAGCGGCAAAGCGGCGATCGAATTTCACGCATAGCACATAGTCCACGCCGCACTGCGCCAGGTAATGCAGTTTTTCACGCAGGCGCGTCAGGCGGGCGGGCGCTTTATCCGTTGCGAACAGCTCCAGCGGCTGCGGTTCGAAAATCATGACCACCACCGGCAGACCGCGTCTGCGTCCTTCTTCCTGCAAACCCTGCAGTAGAGCGCGATGCCCCCGATGTACGCCGTCGAAATTACCAATGGTCAGCACACACCCATGCGGGGCCTGACTGAGATTATGTATGCCGCGTATCAGCTTCATGTCTGACTCAAAACAGTGAAAATCGCAAGAGTATACCTTGTACAGCGGTTAAGGTTAACCGGCGATTGCCCTGATGAAACATAAAGAAGATGCTTTTCATCGCCATGCGGCAAACTCCGCCCCAAAACCCGCCGCTTAATGCAATTTTTCTCATGGAAAGGCTGTATTCACAGCACGCAAGCTGGTAGAATCCTGCGCCATCACTACGCAACGAGTGCTGCAATTTAAACGGCGCTTATTTGCACAAATCCATTGACAAAAGAAGGCTAAAAGGGCATATTCCTCGGCCTTTGAATTGTCCATATAGAACACATTTGGGAGTTGGACCTTGGCTAATATCAAATCAGCTAAGAAGCGCGCCGTTCAGTCTGAAAAGGCTCGTAAGCACAACGCAAGCCGTCGCTCTATGATGCGTACTTTCATCAAGAAAGTATACGCAGCTATCGAAGCTGGCGACAAAGCTGCTGCACTGAAAGCATTTAACGAAATGCAACCGATCGTGGACCGTCAGGCTGCTAAAGGTCTGATCCACAAAAACAAAGCTGCACGTCATAAAGCTAACCTGACTGCACAGATCAACAAACTGGCTTAATCGCCTGCTTGTTATCAGCTTTGTAGAAAAACCCGCGTAAAGCGGGTTTTTTTATGCCTGCTATCTGCCGTTTTTCTCGTCAACCGCTGGCGCTGACCTCACTCGTTCACGCTCTTCCTGTGCCAGCCTATTTTTTCAGCTATCCCTCCCTTAGTCACGTAATACTTGAAAGTTATTTTCTTTCACTGTTTTCCTTTTCTTATTTCATTACTGAAAAAACTGTGACCACCTTAGCAAATAAAAACATCGCTCATTTAAAAACTAATAAACGCAATCCTGATGTAAGATTTAATAATTGATTGATGCCGTCGGGTTAACTACTTTTCATGTACACCTTACTTACTCATTTTAATCTGAGGTTAAATTCAGAAACGACATAAAAATAATATTCAAAACTTGCTTAGAAAGTAGAGGTTGTTTTTCTGGGCGTATCGTACCAATATCGGAGTTATCATTATGAGTTCTGTCATTGAGGATACCCAGCCTTCCGGGTCAGCATCATTGTCTTTACTACAGCGTATTAGCTACGGCTCTTTGGATGTGGCGGGTAATCTGCTATACTGCTTCGGTTCAACGTACATTTTATATTTCTATACAGACGTTGCGGGCATTAGCCTTGCCGTAGCAGGCATTATCCTGCTGCTGGCGCGTATTGTCGATGGCATAGACGCCCCTATATGGGGGATCATCATCGATAAAACGCGTTCACGCTACGGTAAATGTCGTCCCTGGTTTTTATGGTTACCGCTGCCTTTTGCGGTATTCAGCGCGCTGTCATTTTGGTCTCCTGATATCAGTATAACAGGAAAAGCCATCTATGCAGCAATATCTTATATGATTGCCAGCATTCTATTTACCGGACTTAATACACCACTCAGTGCAATATTACCCCTGATGACCTTATCTCCCAAGGAAAGACTGGTTTTAAATTCCTGGCGAATGACCGGTGGGCAAATTGGGGTTTTATTAATGAACGCGACCGCCTTGCCGTTAGTCGCTTTTTTAGGTAACGGTGATGATCACGCTGGTTTTATTTATACGGCGATTACATTTGCCATTATATCTTGCGCGCTAACGCTCTTTGCGTTTAAAAACATTCGTGAAATGGATGCGGATAAAATACAGCATGAACCTAAGTTGCCGATGAAAAAAAGTTTCGCGGCGATGAAAGGTAACTGGCCATGGATTCTGATGGTGCTGGCTAATCTGATCTTCTGGATTGCCCTACAGCAGCGCTCCACGACCATTGTCTATTATCTGACCTACAACCTCGACCGTAAAGATCTGGTGCCGCTGATTAACAGCCTGGCGACGATTCAGATCCTGTTTATCATCGCTATCCCCTTCTTTAGCAAATACCTGGCTAAAACCTGGATATGGGTAGGCGGTCTGCTGGTCGCCACGTTTGGCGGCGTCATGATGTGGCTGGCAGCGGACAACATTACTTTCCTCATCGCCGCCTGGATACTCGGCAATATCGGCAGCGGTATCGCCTGCTCAATGCCATTTGCCATGCTGGGCTTCGCCGTTGATTTCGGCGCCTGGAAGACCGGTATTAAGGCTACCGGCATTCTTATCGCCTTCGGCAGTACCTTCTGCATCAAGATGGGTAGTGGCCTCGGTACTGCTTTAGCCGCCTGGATCATGAACAGTTTTGGCTATGTCCCCAACCATGCCCAGAGTGCTGCGGGTCTGGAGGGAATTACCTGGGCCTTTATCTGGGCACCCGCCCTACTCTTCGCGCTCGCAGCGATCCCATTACTTTTCTTTCGCAAATACGAAGCGATGGAAGAGAAGATTCGCCACGATCTGGAAACCATCAACTCATAACGTTCTTTACCTTCACCCTCGAATATAGGAGGCACCACCATGCCATTTATGCAACAAGACCCACGTCGTCTGGTCTGGCAGCAAAACGATCGCTATTTATGGATTGAACCCTGGGGCGAGAACAGCCTGCGCGTACGCAGTGGCCGTCATCTGCCGGTAATGAGAAATGAAGACTGGGCATTGACTGAGCCAGTCGCAGAAAGCCAGTGCCACATTGATTATGAGCACCACCAAGCAACGCTGACCAACGGCAAAATTATCGCTATCGTCAATCAAAAAGGACAAGTTACCTTTTACCGCCATCCACACAAACCCCTGTTGCAGGAGTTTTGGCGCCTGCGGGGCGAAATTGGCGAGGATGAATCATCTCACGGCCAGTACGTCAGCGCACTCAACCTTGAGGGACGCGAGTTCCGCCCGATTCAGGGTGGGAAATATTCACTGAAAGCCCGCTTCGAAGCCACCGAAGGGGAAAAAATTTATGGCATGGGGCAGTATCAACAGGCCAACCTGGATCTCAAAGGATGCGTGCTTGAGCTGGCGCAACGTAACTCCCAGGCCTCAGTACCATTTATGCTCTCCAGTCTGGGCTACGGATTTTTATGGAACAACCCGGCAGTCGGACGCGTAACCTTTGCCCAAAACGTTACCGAATGGGAAGCGCAGGTCAGCGAACAGTTAGACTACTGGATCACGGCTGGCGATACCCCGGCAGAAATTGGCCGGGCTTACGCGCTGGCTACCGGCACGCCGCCGATGATGCCGGACTACGCCATGGGCTTCTGGCAGTGCAAACTCCGTTATCGTACGCAGGAAGAGCTGCTGGAGGTCGCCCGCGAATATAAGCGCCGCAATCTACCTATCTCGGTGATCGTTATCGACTTCTTTCACTGGCCGAATCAGGGTGACTGGATGTTCGATGCGCGCGACTGGCCCGATCCTGATGCCATGATTGCCGAGCTGAAATCGCTGGGAATTGAGCTGATGGTCTCCGTCTGGCCGACGGTGGATAACCGCACCGAAAGCTATCGGGAGATGCGTGAAAACGGCTGGCTGGTACAAACGGAACGTGGCTTGCCGATCAATATGGATTTCCTCGGCAATACCACTTACTTTGATGCGACTCATCCGGGCGCGCGCGACTATGTCTGGGGCAAAGCCAAACGCAACTATCACGATAAAGGCGTGAAGCTATTCTGGTTAGATGAAGCCGAACCTGAGTTCAGCGTTTACGACTACGACAACTATCGCTACCATGCCGGACCGGTACTGGAAGTGGGCAATATCTACCCACGCATGTACGCTAAAACCTTTTTTGATGGCATGAAAGCCGATGGCGAAGACCAGGTTATCAACCTGCTACGCTGCGCCTGGGCCGGCAGTCAGAAGTACGGCGCTCTGGTCTGGTCAGGGGATATTCACTCCTCGTTTAGATCGCTGCGCAACCAGTTTGCCGCCGGACTCAATATGGGAATAGCAGGGATACCGTGGTGGACGACGGATATCGGCGGTTTCCATGGCGGTAATATTCACGACCCGAAATTCCATGAATTGCTGATTCGCTGGTTCCAGTGGGGCGTCTTTAGTCCGGTGATGCGTCTGCACGGCAACCGCGATCCGCAAATTTTACCCGCGCAACCGTATCGGGATGGTATCGCCCAGTGCCCTACAGGTGCGCCGAACGAGGTCTGGAGCTACGGTGAGGAAGTATGCGACGTACTGACAGGTTGCCTAGCGTTGCGAGAAAAACTCAAGCCCTATATCAAAGCGCTGATGGAGGAAACCCATAAGCACAATACGCCAGTGATGCGCCCCCTGTTCTTTGAATTCCCCGAACAGGAAACAAGTTGGACAATCACCGACCAGTACTGTTTTGGTCCTGACCTGCTGATCGCCCCCGTCATGCATGAAGGTATGCGCGAACGTGATGTCTGGCTACCAGAAGGGGAAACATGGACGGATCTTGCGACCGGTGAAAGCTATTCAGGAGGGCAGACGCTGCATTACGCTACGCCACTGAACAGAATTCCGGTGTTTATCCGCGAAGGTGGGCAGTACCGTAGCCTACTGAACTTGTAGAATGATTCCGGCTGCGGGTTAGTTCCGCAGCCGGAAGTATTACGGTAGGTATGTCTACTGTAGCTTAAACAATGCCGAGTAGTCCGCATTGCAAATACGCTGCACCGCCGGATGCTGGATCATTCTCTCGGCAAAAATCGCATGATATTCTTCCATGACATTCTCCACGCGCCCAATCTCTATTACCGACTCATCGGCATAAAAATCCAGCGAATAAAGGCTCGGCGCCACAAAAATCGCATCATGCGTCGCGCCAAACGCCTTCATTAAGGCCGCGTCATCAAATTCACCGAGGATCTCAACCTGCAACCCCTGCGAATTAAACCAGTTCAACAACTTACGCCCCAGCATTGAGCGACGTCCCGGCACCAGCAACCGTCGCTCTTCCAGGCAGGCAGGAAACGCTTTTTCAGGAAGCGGATTCGTACACCAGAAACTGACGCTGCATTCGCCGATTTTGACTGAGAATAGCCCCTCCTGCTGCGTGGAATCTATCGGGCAGTCGGAGATAATCATATCCAGCTTGTGCTGGCTGAGCTGTTCGAGCAACATTTCGTGCGTGGACTCGAAGCAACGCAGATGTATGGGTTCGTCCACCACCACCGCCGCATCCAGAACGCTGCTGACCAGACGCTTGGATAAAGCATCGGCGACGCCGACATCAAACAACAGGTTTGATTCTTTGCGGTAATTGACGATATCCAGCATCTCCTGGCTTAGCGTAAACATTTTGTCCGCATAGCGAAAAACCAGCTCGCCCAGTTCGCTGGGTTCAAGACCGCGTCCCTTACGTTTAAATAGCTTCCCCTGTAAACGCTCTTCCAGGGCTTTAATTTGACCAGTAATGGTTTGCGGCGTCAGAAAAAGCGCCTCTGCGGCGCCCACGACAGAACCTTCTTTATAGACATGCCAGAAATAATAAAGATGGTTGTAGTTAATATGAGACATGCTCATTTCTCTCCCTGCTCAATGTCGTAAGGGAGCGATACATCGCTCCCCCTTCCCTTCGTACTGGTTATGCCGGCGCGTTCAAACGCGCGCGCAACCAGCTATACCCCACCACTGCGGAGAGCAATGAACCAATCAAAATGCCCAATTTCGCCCAGTTAATAAGTTCCGGATCGATATTGCCAAATGCCAGGCTGGCGATAAAGATGGACATCGTAAAGCCAATGCCACACAAAATGCCGACCGCCATGATTTGCTGATAAGTGGTCCCCTGCGGCAGATGCGCCAGCTTGAAACGCAGCGCCAGCCAGCAAAACAGGCTAATCCCCAGCGGCTTACCAATCAGCAGACCAGCAATAATTCCCAACGGCAGCATGGAGGTCAGACCGTCCATCGTGACGCCCTGAAGAGAAACGCCGGCATTCGCAAAAGCGAAGAGCGGCAGGATCAGGTATGCGACCCACGGGTGCAGAACATGCTCCAGACGCTTGGCCGGCGAGCGTCCGTGTTTTTCTTTCAGCGGAATAAAGAAGCCGACAATGACGCCTGCCAGCGTCGCGTGAACGCCGGACTTCAGTACCGCCGTCCACAGCACTGCCCCGACCAGAATATATACCCCTGTCCGCCTGACGCCGCACAGGTTCAGCAGCGCCAGCACGGCAATCGCGAACGCCGCCACGCCCAGCGAGACGATAGAAAGATCGCTGGTATAAAACAGTGCGATAATAATGATGGCGCCGAGGTCATCGATGATCGCCAGCGCCATCAGGAAAATTTTCAGCGCCAGCGGAACCCGGCTGCCTAACAGCGCCAGCACGCCCAGCGCAAAGGCGATATCCGTCGCGGCAGGAATAGCCCAGCCCTCACGAGTGACCGGATCGGAGTAGTTAAAGGCCAGATAGAGCAATGCTGGTACAATCATCCCGCCGATGGCGGCAATCACCGGAAAAGCGGCCTGGCGCAGACTGGCTAACGAGCCTTGCATCAGTTCGCGCTTAACTTCCAGGCCAATCAACAGGAAAAACACGGCCATCAGCGCATCGTTGATCCACAACAGCATGTTTTTGTTGATCTCAAGCGCCCCAACCCGTAGCTGAACCGGCGTCTCCAGAAAATCATGATACCATCCACTGGTCGCGCCCATATTGGCCATCAGCATAGCCAGCGCAGCGGCGATGATGAGAATGATGCCCCCAGAGGCATCGCTGCTAAAAAATCGGTGCAGATGTTTCACTTTTTATTCTCTCAATCAGGTGAATTCTTCGGATCTACTATCTTACCTCGCCTGACTCATCGTTAAAATTAGATTATATATGATGAATAGCTCGTTTTTTACGAAATGAAGTCCGACTTACGCCGGACTTTTTTAGTGCAGTCAGTCATTGATGATAGACCGCTACGCGTACAGATCCATTTTATACACCCGGAAACTGGTAATATCGTAGCGATAGCCTTCCCCGTTCGTTTCCGCGTTTTTGTAGTAACCTGACGTCATAGTCGCTTCAAAAAGCACGGTTTTCTCCGTAGGCGCAATCTCCTGTAAAATTAGCAGCCCCATCGCCTCGCTGCCCGCCTGCGGATCGATAATATCGCTCTCGCCAGGCTGGCAAGAGATGGCGCGGCCATTTTCATCAAACGTGCAGTCGGCAAAATGCACCACAATATTGCCATTCTGCTGGATCGCTTTCGCGCTAACGCAGCTACTGTAGCCACGCGCGCCCAGCTCCTTGCCGTATTCAAATGGCCGCATAACGGTCATCTCATTCATATTCACCACGAAATGGACAATGCGGCTGTAGTTATCCGGCGGTAACAGGCTTTTGCTGTCATCACGCGAACGGTAGTTACCGTTATCAAATACCATAAACTCCACTATACCCGGCGTATTATTGGCGATTTCAACGACGTTATGCTGGCCCCACGTCCAAAAGTCACGGTCGGCCGCGTCGATATCCTCCTGTTTGCTAAAGTCATAAAGCGCCACACCTTCACTGTCGACCGGGGTTAAAAGATAAGGCTGATAAGCGTCGTCCCAGTCTTCATGCGTTGACAAAATAAAGCGTAACGCTTGCGTTTGCAGATCGACGCCAAACACCGCGCTCTGATGACGCCCGGACGCAATTAACAACTGATTCGTCTCATTCACGTAGCTCTGGTTTATGTGCAGCCAGTCTTTAACCGTCGGGTCTTCTCCCGGCGCCGTACCTGAAGGACGGGAAACCCGCGTCGTATCCAACACCTTCGCCATATCGTAGTAAGCCGTCTCCAGTCCGGTAGCCAGATCGACAACCGATACGCCGTCTTCATTGGTTTTCAAATCGTCGGGCCGACCCGAGGTATATTCAGAGGGCGCAACAATGGTATTACTGTCCCACGGCCAGATAGAATGGTGAAATTGGTTATCGAGATTATAGAATGTGTGAAGACGCCCCATCATGTCGAACTCATACATATCCAGATAGGTATTTTTCGCTTCTGAAGTGGTGAGGAAATGGCCATTATCAATTCGAACAAAATTATAAGACGGATAATCCTGAGTAACGTACCAGCGCACCAGACCATTCTGATCTAATGCGTAATTATAGCGATCGAAATGCGTAACAAAATAAAACCCTGGCGCCATCTTGTCCACATCGGTAGCAGGTTGCGTCACGTTGATAATCGGAAAACCTAATACGACCTCCGCGGAATCTACCGGCGGTAACGGCTGTGTGGTGAGCGTATAGACGGCAAGCGGCGTATCTGCCTGAGAAAAGACAATACGGTTTTCAGTCTCCGCTACCAGCCCCAGAACCGGCAACAGATTTGCGCCTGCCGTAAGGGTGTAAAGATGTTCTACCGGCATCGCCGTTTTTGCCGCATCCTGGACCGTGACCATGATCTCAGCCGGTTCCAGACTCCAGACGCCGGCATAGGCGCTTAAAGGTGCCGTGCCGTAAGGGTCTAACAACATGAGCGCATTTTCTACCGTATTCTCTTGCGTGACCTGCGCAAGGCAATTTTCATAAATAGCGGTATGGTTAAGCACTATTTCATTATTGATATCGATACCCTGATTAATCGCCGGACGCGGCGCAGGAAGGACAACAGACGTTGCAGTTAACGTATTCATGATAAATCTCCAGTGTATTAATCTCATCGCCCCTCATGGGGACCACGAAAATTAATACTCTGGATTTTTAAGCCGTCCGAATAAAATACCGCAACAACACCTCATCACACTTTTTATTTTAGCAATTCAGTTACATGAAGCGTCATATTCAAATTTTAGGTAATCCAGTACGGCAACAACATTGCCAGGAGACATCCGGTTAAGATGCGGCAGGAAGGGATGGTTGTGAACATAGCGAATAAACGCCGTCGCGCTATTTAACGTCGCATGACGTAACAAACTCACCTTTTTATTTCCTGTGAGATTGCATACTGCCATCGCATAATCCCGTGTGGAAAATGTACGCCAGACGTTGTTGCGAATTCCGCCGCTCAAAAACAACCGCGGAGGGAGATCGCGTTTGGGCGGCGTAACGCCTCTTTCACGCACAAACGAAATATGGCAGCGCCCCTGACGAAGATAGCTAAAATTCGCCATCATACAGCCGCCCAGAATAAAGCATTCGTGATCGAGATAATGCTGGACATTCAGGGAGCGCTCATCCGTCAACGCCTGAACCAACTCAAAATGTCGATAAGCAGGTAATACGGGTTTTACTAACATCCCCGGATCGTTTTTATATAAAATGGCGGGGCCGTAATCCACATCAAATAATACATTGCGGCGCATGGTCAGCGCCTCTTTTCGCTGCACCAGATGCGCCAGCGTGCCGGACGGAAGTCGTTCTTCGTAATCAGAATGATATTGATAATCCGCTTCCACCGGTTGGGCGGAGTAATTCGTTGAGATCGCAACGACCTTACCGCTCTCCTCTTCCGCCGTCACCAGCACATATAAGCTGCTGTCGCCGCCGTTAAATTTCACACGAAACGCCCGCGTGCTCATAGCGATATCAAACGCGGGAAACACAAAATCGCGTTCCGCTTGATTAGCGCGACGGGACAGTTTTTGTAATTCGCGGCTAAAACCCGTGCTGTCTATCGCCAGCGCCGCGCGTATTTCAACTAGCGACGCTCCTTCGCCAATCAACGTGGCAAGGTTCTCTTGTCTGGCGTCGCTCCTGATAGCGGTATAGGAGATGAACGTTTTATTACACTGGCGGCAATACATACGCCGTTCACCTTTAGTGGAAAATCCATATTTTTCAGCGACGTCCCGCCACAATGCGGACAGGACTTCACCAGACCTTTCCAGGGTTGATTCGCCGCCTGGCGAAAAAGATTAAGCGATCTGGCTGAGATAATGGGGAACAAAAAACCGCACGCTCGACAGAGAACATTTTTCCCTTGCGGTAGATAGTCTGGGCTCCCCAGAATCCCCAGATTTTTGCAGCCTGGCGTTTTGCAAGCATCGACATTAATGTGAGAAAACATATTCACTCCCTGCGAATACTACCTTCAAACAAATATTGACTTTATTTCTGCAAGTGAGATGCCTTTTTCATACAGGGTTCGCATGGCACTCATCGCCGTCGCGGTATGCGAGAAAAAAGCCTGATAACCTGCACACAGATAGTTATGATTGGTTGCGCCTGACGCAGAGGGTAAAAAACGATGTTTCGGACAGCCGCCATAGCAGGCGAACTTCCATTGACAGCGATGACACTCCTGCGCCATTGAACGCTGTTTATCGCTGCCGAACTGGCGATTTTGTTCGCCCTGATTCATTTGACGCAGCGTCTTCTGGTGGATATTCCCCAGTTTAAATTGCGGATATACGAAGTGATCGCAGTTATAAACATCGCCGTTCATTTCCATCGCAAACGCGCTGCCGCAGGTGGGAGCAAAAACGCAAACCTGCGGCGGCAGGCCGCACCAGGCCGCCAGCGTCTGTTCAAATAGCTGGATGCCGATATCGCCGATATCCTCACGGATCCAGATATCAAATACCGCATTCAGAAACTGACCAAATTGCAGGCTATCGACCGACCACGGCGTCATCGCGATATGTTTATCCTGCGGCTGCGCCAGCCCATTTTCCCCACAGCGTTCAACTAAAGGGATAAATTGCATATAGCGGCTACCAACGCTTTTCAGGTAGCGATAGACCTGAACAGGATGATGCATATTGGTACGGTTAACCACCGTGAGGGTATTAAATTCTACGTCGTGCTGCGCCAGACAACGCACCGCATTTTCTACTTTTTCATGCGTCGGCTTTCCGGAGCGCGTCACTCGCCATTCATCGTGTAACGCGGCATCGCCATCAATAGAGACGCCAACCAGAAAATCATGCTCCCGGAAGAAGGTCGCCCAGTCATCGTTGATCAGGATGCCGTTGGTCTGGAAGGTATTGACGATGGTTTTGCCGCCACAATAGCGCTGCTGAAATTCAACGGCTTTACGATAAAACGGGATGCCCATTAATGTGGGTTCCCCGCCCTGCCACGCAAAAATGACCTCATCAATATCCTGTGCGGCAATCTGCTGCCTGATGAAGAGTTCGAGGGTCTCTTCCGACATTTTGTAATGGTTTTTTCGATCCGGATAGAGCTTTTCTTTCTCCAGATAAAAACAGTACTTACAGTCAAGGTTACACACCGATCCGGTTGGTTTAACCATGACCTGACAACTTTTCCCAAACATCATTACCTTCCCTGAAATAAAAGAACCTGATCCGGCACAGAGTGACCGGATCAGGTGGGCATCGCCCTAAGTGGCATACTTAATTTTTTATAATTATTCCATTAGCCCCAGGTGACAGGCGTCGGCTTATCGCCACGGGCTTTCATCAGCGAATCGTTATCAATATCCTTTTTATACTTCAGGAACTTACCGTAAAGCTGTTTCTCAATCTGCGGCTGTTTACCAATTTGATTGAGCGTCTCGAAACGATCGGTTTTCAGGTTATAGAGATATTTAGGTTTATTCTGGCGATCGATGATCATCTTCCAGTCGCCGTCGCGGATCGCCCACTCATCCGTCGGATCGTCCTGGAACGGCATATCGATACCGAAGATCAGCGGTTTCTGGCGTTTTAACGTCTTGTCCTTCAGGAGCGGAACTAAAGACTGACCGTCGTAGGTACGATCGGTCGGGAGTTTAAAGTCCATCATGTTGGCCAGCGTCGGCAACCAGTCAAGACCATATACCGGCGTGTCCGTTACCATCCCCTGTGGAATGTGCTTGCCGTATTTGATGATTGCCGGTACGCGAATGCCGCCTTCCCACAGGTTGTCTTTACGCCCGCGCAGACCGTCGGTTTCCCCGGCCAGTTTCAGCTCGTATACCTTACGCGCTTCGCGCGTGACAGGGCCGTTGTCGCTGGTAAAGATGACGATGGTGTTATCTTCCTCGCCCATCGCCTTAATTTTATCCAGCACTTTACCGACCTGCTCATCCATGTAGCTGATATTGGCGTAATATTCGCCGGTGCCGCGCCACGGTTTGTCTGCCCAGTCGCCGTAGAACAGATCCGGATGCTGCTTCTGGTAGTCGGTCATGTACTGCGAATACATATCAAGGTATTTTTTCGGCGACGCCAGCGGGCTATGGACTTCGGTAAAGGCGACATATAAGAAGAACGGATTATCGTCTTTCTTATTATCCAGCCAGTTCACCACTTCAGAGCTCACAAACTCGCCGCTCATCTTATCTGCGCGGCCAATATGTTGGCCATTACGAATCCACCCCGTAGGATGCACCACGCCATAGCGCGGGCGCTCCTTGGCGTTATCCAGCGTAGCATCGGTGACAAATCCCGCCGGATTAACCAACGTATAGTCAAAGCCCATGTCTTTCGCCTGCGGCTGATCGGTGCGATCGCCGCCCGCATTCAGGTGTAATTTCCCCATCATCGCCGTATCGTAGCCCTGCTGTTTTAGCAGATTGGCGATAGTCAGTTCATTACGCCCCAGCGCAACATCTTTGCCTTCCGGTATCCAGGAACGGATTCCGGTACGGAACGGCATACGACCGGTTAACAGGCCCGCGCGGGAAGGAGAACACAGAGGCGCTGGCGCATAATAGTCGGTAAACTTCACCCCCTCCTGCGCCAATTTGTCTATGTTAGGTGTTTTAACGATGCGGTGCCCGTAGGTGGCGAGATCGCCATACCCTAAATCATCCGCCAGAATAATGACTAAGTTAGGACGCTTTGCGGTTGCCGCTTGCGCGGTTGATAATACGCATCCAGCGCATAGCGCCAACTCTATCATACTGGCAACGACTGTTCTTTTCATTTCAACTCCTTTGAGTTATCGCACGGTCTGATTACGATATATTTGCCGATAGACCCGGCTGCGGAATACAGCCTAAATTAATTGCACTATATATATTCGATTTATCTTATATTTCTTCCATTAACATCGTTTTATCGTAGAAATTATTCACACTCATTATAATATTAATACCATAAATATATTTCGTGCTAAAGAAAACACGCCTGAAGCAGTCTATAAAAAAAGAAATCGCGAACGAGTGATGCAGATCTCAAATATGGCCCATATGTCAGAACCGCTATTGTGATGTCAATATATGTTGCTGTTTGAACGGTAACACCCTCATTTAATGGCAGTAAGTTGTCTTTGCGAGAGATTATTCCCATTCGAAGTTTCATTAATTTCATGCTATCCGGTGTGACTTTTACAACAGAGACATAAACTATAAATCAAATAGTTATCACGTAATAAACAACATTATCTGACACGAATATTTGACGATTATATGTCGCTGATATTTTTGAGACATCTATCACCTACGTATAAAAAGACACTCCTTAGAATTCGCTTCTTTACACAACATTTCACTGTGTTTTTACCTCATGGAGTTGAGCATGAAAAATAAGAAATATATTAATAGTCTACTCGCCGCATGTGTTCTTTTCTCTTGCTTTAATGGCCAGGCAGCGGAATTGAAACGCGTATACGGTAAACTTAGCTTCGGATATGGCGACTGGAATAAAGGCTTTGTCAATGTCGATCGCGGCGAAGTGTGGAAAGCGGTAGCCGATTTCGGCGCCGTGTTTGACAGGGGCGAATTTGCATCATTTTATGAAATGAACGTGCTCAACCATCCGGTAGAAGGCCGTAACCATGTTACCCAATTTCTGGGACATTATAGGGTAGTAGAAGGCTCTAACTTTACCGCAATGATGAAACTCTATATGTCGATGGAGAATAAATTCGGTGATGAATTAAACATGATGTACGGGGTAGGTTATCTGGGTTTAACCAGCCCATCAGGCTTTATTAAGCCCTATTTCGCTGTTCATAACTTATCGAACGATTATACCTCTAAAAAGTATGGACAGGCGACAGGCTTTAACGGTTATGTTCTCGGTTGGGTCGCGGCTTATAACTTCGATATGTTTAATGAAAAGTTCGTCATTTCAAACTGGAACGAAGTTGAAATGGATCGTAATGATGCCTACGCCGAACAACAGGGTGGGACGACCGGCCTGAACGGCGCGGTAACGTTTACATGGAAATTTATGCCGCGATGGACCGCCTCCGTCTCTTACCGTTACTTCAATAATAAATTGGGGTATAACGGCTACGGCGACCGTATGAATTACCTGATCGGCTTCAAGTTTTAATAATTAATAAACTTGATGAATATTACTTAATTTCCCCGGTTTGTAGTCGTGAATGACACGACTACAGGCATTGTTTTTCTTTAATGTAGCGTAAATGGATGGTTTATATGAACAAAAAGTTTTCGATATCCCTACTGTCGCTGTGCATTGGTTTGTCTTCAGCCATTTCCTTTTCAGCCGATGCGCGTGACATCACAATTTATTATACGAACGATTTACATGCCCATGTAACCCCAGAAATTATCCCCTATGTATCCAAGACACGTCCGGTAGGCGGCTTTGCGCCCATCTCGAAAATTGTCAAAGATGCAAAAGCGAAAGAGAAAGATGTCTTTTTCTTTGATGCTGGCGACTATTTCACCGGACCTTTTATCAGTACGCTGACCAAAGGCGAGGCTATTATTGATATTTTAAATACCATGCCTTACGACGCCGTCTCTGTCGGTAACCATGAATTTGACCATGGCCATGAGAATCTGGTTAAACAGCTCAGCAAATTGCAATTCCCGGTATTGTTGGATAATGTTTTTTACAGCGGCACAGATACGCCATTAATTAAAGAACCGTATACCATTGTGGAAAAAGATGGATTCAAGATCGGCGTCATCGGTATGCACGGCGTTTCCGCATTCTATGAAGCGATTGCCGCAGGCGTGCGTGAAGGCGTTGACTGCCGCGATCCGATTCCTTATGTGAAAAAACAGCTGGAAGAGTTAAAAGGGAAAGTTGACCTGACCGTGCTGCTCGCCCACGAAGGCGTGCCGGGTATGCAGTCCAGCGCGGGCGAGGCTGATGTCGCACGCGCACTGAAAACCGACGTTGATATGGCGAAATCGCTGGAAGGCTATGGACTTAACGTCCTGATTACCGGCCATGCGCATAAAGGTACGCCAGAACCGATTAAAGTGGGCGATACTCTTGTCGTTTCCACGGATGCGTACACCATCGAATTAGGTAAACTGGTGCTTGACTGGAACCCGGAAACCAAAAAAGTGGACAGCTACAATGGTAAGTTGATCACCATGTATGCGGATACTTATAAGCCAGATCCGGTCACGCAGGCCAAAATTGACGAATGGGATAACAAGGTTAAGAAAATTACCGATGAAGTGGTCGCGCACTCTCCGGAAGTGCTGACCCGTTCTTACGGTGAATCCGCGCCAACCGGCAACTTAATCACCGATGCCCTGATGGCTACCGTTCCTGGCGCCGACGCTTCCTTCTATAATGCTGGCGGCATCCGTACCGAATTGCCTAAAGGTAATATCACCTATGGTGATGTGCTGAGTATGTATCCGTTCACCAACGATGTCATGAGCATGGAAATCAGCGGTAAGGACCTGAAATCCATCATGTCACACGCTGCCGATCTGAAAAACGGTATGCTGCACGTATCTAAAACCGTCCAGTTTAAATATGACAGTACCAAACCGCTGGGCCAGCGTATTGTTGAATTTGATATCAAAGGCAAACCGGTAGAAGACAATAAACTCTATACCGTCGCGCTGGATTCCTTTATCGGTAAAGGTGGTGGCGGATTTACCTTCACTAAAGGTAAAAATATCAAATATATAGGGATACAAACCGCACCGGCGTTGGTTAACTATATGAAGCAGGTTAACAATATTCAACCTGACCACACCATGCGCGTGGATGATATTAGCAAATAAGCCATAATGTTATGCGGTCGATAACCGGCCGCATAACATACTTAGTTATGCAAACAGCGGCATTTTGTATACCCGAAATGCAGAAATATCATAACGATAATTCGTGCCATTCGTCTCTTCGTTCTTGAAATAGCCCGACGTCACCATCGCTTCGAATAAGACCTCTTTCGTCTCTTTATTGATTTCTTGTAATACCAGTCGACCTAACGCCTGTTGCCCTTCATCCGGATCGACAAGATCGCTGGAGCCTGGTTGCGCGGTAATGGTATGTTCAAACTCATCAACCGTCGTCGCGCCGAAGTGAATAACCAGGTGACCATTAGTCAATAAATGCTTAGCGCTCACAAAACTGCTATAGCCCCGGTTCCCGACTTCCGTTTTACCATATTCATACGGACGCGTTACGGTCATCGTGTTTAGGTTTATTTTAAACTGCACCACCCGGCTGAAGTTATCGAGCGGCAACAAACTTTTCGCATCTTCGCGTGAACGATAGTTACCATTATCAAAGACCATAAACTCCAGAATACCAGGCTCATCATTTGGAATTTCAACAATGTTATGCTGCCCCCAGGTCCAGAAATTCTTATCTGCCGCATCAATCCCTCCCGGCGAGGTAAGATCATACAGCGGGACGCCATCATCATCGACAGGAGTTAATAAGTATTGCTTGAATTCGTCAGACCAATCCTCATGGTTCGCCATAATAAAGCGCAGTTCGCCGGAATCCACATTTACGCCAAAAATCGCGCTCTGATGTCGACCGGAACAGATCAGCAAATTGTTGGGTTCATTAATATAGCTTTGGTTGATATGCAGCCAGTCATCCATTGATACGTCCTGACCTGGCGCGCTTCCGGAAGGACGCGGCGATCTGGAATAATCCATCACATACAGCATATCGTAATAGGCGACTTCAAGTCCGGTAGATAAGTTAATAATAGAAACGCCATCTTTCCCGGTTGAGTAACCATCTGGCCGTCCATTGCTATATTCTGAAGGCGCAATCGCCAGATTGTTCTCAATGGGAAGAATGGAGTGATGGAACTCATTGTCGAGAAGATAAACCGTATAAACCCGTCCCATAATGTCAAATTCATACATATTCAGACAATGGTTTATTCCCTGTGACGTCGCCAGGAAATGGCCGTTATCCATTCTGACAAAATTATAAGAAGGGATTTCCTGACTTACATACCACCGGACAATCCCGTTATGATCAAAAGCCAGATTATACCGATCAAAATAAGTAGAGAAATAAAGCCCTTCCTCCATCAGCGAGGCCTGCTGCGCAGGACAGGAGACGCTAATAATGGGGAAGCCGAGGCTCACGTTAGCCGAATCCGTGGGCGGTAATGCGTCAGTCATTACTGTATATTGCCCGACAATTTGCGAGGCAAGGCGTAGGGTAATCTGATTATTCACCGCGGATACCATCCCACACACAGGAATAAGGTTAGCGCCCGGATGTACATCATATTGATAACGCACTGCCTCTGTCGTCGCTTCGCTATCAACAACATTGATCTCAAGCGCGGCAGCTTCATCAATCCAAATTCCCAGATAGAGACTCAACGGGGCGGTCCCGTAGGGATTTACGGTGACAATGGCCTTGTCACAGGTATTAGATTGCGTGATCTCCGCTAATCGTTGTTCATATATGGCGTTATGATTTAACACCAATGCGTTATTGGTATCGATTTTCTGGTTAATCGACTCACGCGGTGCGGGCAAGTTAACCATTGACGAATTTTTCTTATTCATACGTTTTTCCTTATTAATTCAGATATAGACAACGAGCGGCCACAACAAGCCAGCCCGTTGCTTAGCAAATAACCCTACGTCAACAAGAGAAATCGGTTTAATAATTTAAAATAAAATATCCATAAAATAACACCCAGACTAAAACTATTCTTTATTGTCCGAAGATTTTATTTCCCTGGCGCTAATATAAAAGCATAACAATTATGTAGCATTAATGCATTGTGACTAATAGCCTATACCTTTTTTATGGTTGGCATAGGCCTTGCGCCATAATTCAAATTATTTTATGTCAACAATAAATCAATCAAAGCATATCAATCTACTGATAAAAATTAACACTACTATCATTTTATTTTTAGAACGACTAAAAATAAAATTTTAGTTTTTCTAAAAAACCATCATTTTTGTGACACGATACGATTTTCTCTGGAAAAAAGACGCTATTACAATCACGCCAGTTGATCCACAAATTTAATATGCATATTATTATCGCTACCCCAATTAAACCCATTAAATAACATCATGACTATTTATTTAATTAACAGCACGCACACTTACAATGATAAGACCAATGAGCTAAAAAACATAAAAACGGGAAAGATAATAAAAATTGCCGCAATGCGCATAAAGTGTCTGGAATATATGCTGAATCATGCACAACAAGAGATTATTTATAAAAAACAACTCACTAATGAACTTTGGGGGGAAAGAAGTCAATTTATCAGCGACGCCAACCTGACCCAGATTTTATATCTACTGCGGCGCGACCTTAAAGGCTTTGGCTTGAGCCAGTTTTTTCCACGGTGCCTCGAACGGGTATTAAAGTAGATGCCAACATTATTATCAGCAATGAAAACAAAAACCTCCCCTCTTCTTTAAAAAAAGAAGGGGATAAATATATAGCATTATTTTTTGCTTTACTGACCATGGTCATAATGGTTATTTATTTAATACAGTAATTTGATATTAAACAGATCAATCGCATAAGGATGTGCTTCCTTCAACCAAAGCGTCAGGCTGTTTTTCCTGGCTAAAAAGAAAGGTCGACTGAAATGTTGATATCAGTTTTTTGGCATTTTTATAATGGGTGCTATTTGTAGCCAGATAAGCATAAACGGGTAATGTACGAAAAATTATTTCATCAGGCATACGTAGTATTTTTATATTATAACGCCGCACATCTCTAAAATAAGTAGCAATTTTTCCTGGCAAAATCGCAACCATATCGCTTTTTTCAACAACACCGATAACGCCAAATAGTGAATCACTATAATAACCTATTTCCCTGCGCCCCGCATAAGGCGTACTGCTCTTGAATAAATCAATGCTATCAGCATTGAAAGAAGAGAACATATCTGAATGATAGACAGCATGTCTGGCAGCATAAAAATTATATAAAGACATTTTTTCAAGCCCAACCAATGGACTTTTTTCACCACAAACACAAACAAAATCAGATAAATTATCAATAAGAAAACTTTCGATCATCTCATTCTTAATTTCCAGAATTCCCATGATGATATCCGCATAGCCATGCGTCAGCATGGAGGCTGGCGAGTATTCCCCTGTTTTTTTAATCGCATAGTGTTTAATAATATATCGATTCATCAACACAGTATCCAGCAATGCCGGAAAATAGTAATTTTCAGTGATATCACTTCCCAGAACAATGAGTTCATTACTCTCCTGCGCATCTGTTTTATCGCACAGTGTGCTTTCTATAGATTCAATTGCCTGGCGAAATACCTGGTGAAGCGATTTACCTTTGCTGGACGGGACTAATCCTTTGCGGGTTCTGATAAATAACTCTTCGCCATAAAGATTTTGTAAACGAAGAAGAGCCTGAGAGATCGCCGCAGGCGTGACATCCAGTTTCCTCGCAGCCCTGGTTGCATTTCCTTCAGTAATAACCGTATCGAACACTTTGATCAGATTGTAGTCAATTTTTTTAGCATTTTTTATTGGCCGCATATAGGTTATCCTGGCTGGTATAATCTGGCACCATCATTTAAGGCGCAGATTAACCTTGCACCACACTTATTTCAATAAGTAAATCATTTCCTCTATCTGTTTGTTATTAAATTATAATTTTATTGATATCATTTCAGCCTGTGTAAAATAAAAACACATGATGCTATTTTATAAAAAACATCAAAAACATCTGGCACATTTTATAAAAAAGTAAAAAAGCATAATATTATCCCGTTTAATCACAAATGATTCTCTTATTTCTTTGCGGTTCTCTACACTTATCCGTACTGATGTAAGGAGTACTTTACCGCCAGTGAACACACTGACAGTGTGAAACGTACCTTATGAATATCAAAACGGAGTGAATTCATGAGACAATATACTATTAATAACGAATTTATTTATAATGAGTCGTTAAGAGAAATAATATCATTACATGATAAAAAAGTGCTAAAGGTGACGCTAATGCGTGCGCGTTGTTTAAGCTATCTTTTTGAAAATGCCTACAAGAAACTGATTACGCGGGAGATGATTTCACACGCAGTTTGGGGAGAGCGAAGTCAATTTGTTAGCGATGCTAATTTGACGCAACTTCTTTATCTGCTACGACGAGATTTACAACAAATCGGGCTTTTCGAACTGTTCGTTACGCTCCCCAGGCAGGGGATAAAAATCGATGAAAGATTTATCATTGACGCTGCTGACATACCGCCACAAGCTATTCAATATCATACTCACCGATGTAATAAAATTATATCTATTGGTATTCCCACTCTTTTTTTATTGATCGTACTTTTCTTTTTAGCGCCGTTTATCTGAAGATAAAGTCTGTAGACCGTGTCCCGGGAAGGTGAGAACATTTTTCATAATATCCTCACACGACACTGACGGGACACCACCTGCGGTCTGCTACGCGGTTCAGTCATAGACAATGCGTAGCACTGTTAATTGCTTATCTTCATCCAAATAATCTCGTTTTACCGTTGCATGAGGAGACGATATCGGCGTGATAATATTCTCGACAATAATATAACGTTCAACTCCCTCTTTATTATAGCATTGAATTTCTAAGGTTCCCACGTCATTCCAGCAGCCTGCCTCAACAACCGATCCCATAAAATGAATCTGAGCGGTCGGTTTCGCTGTCCCTTCATGAACGATAAAGGAAAGTAAAATCACCGGTATGACGCAACGCATAGACTTCATTTTACTTTCACTCCTGTGCGTTCTCCTCTGAGCGAATATCACCCCTTCGCTTTCTGAATCGCCATTTGCAACATATCCTGAGTCGTGCTTCCCGGGATCACGGTCACCCGTTTTACATCACCGTTTTGCGTCTGAGGCATGACGACAAAAGCAGGCGTGCCGCTAAAGTCCATATGCTGCGCCAGTGCCTGGTTAGTGAGGAGCGCATCATGTACTGCACCGCTGCTTTGCGCTTCTTTTACGGCGGCCAGCTGCGTCGGCGTTAGATAATGTTGCGCCAGGGTGTAGACATCGTGTTCCGTTAACGCGCCTTCCACCTTCCCTGTGGCATAAAGCGCATTATGCCAGTCGAGATATTTCGCCCCGCCCTGTGTAAGCCATACCTGTTCGCCGACTCTTGCCGCCAGTCCGGATACCGGCCAGCGGGAGGAAAAAATAGGAAACTCTTTGAAAATAAACCGAGTATCCGGGTTCGCCTTAATCAGGTTTTCGACCACAGGCGCCATTTTGCTGCACCACGAGCACTGGTAATCAAAGAACATTACCACCGCCGCTTTTGCCTCGCTGGGCCCAACGGAAGGACTGCTGCTACTGAGCAACTCAGCACGATACTGTAATGCCAGTTGAACATACGCCTGTTGTTGCGCAATCTGCTGACGCTGATGTAACGTCTCGCTGGCGGCGACCAAAAATTCCGGATGTTCGGCCAAATACGTTGCCACCACCTCTCCCACTTTATCCGGATGACTGACGATGTAGGCTTCCGCCGTCGGGCCAATTTGCGACGTCGGGGCAGAATCGGCGGCGATTGCCGAGGCGGATACTGCAACGCCTGCCAACGTCAACATCGCCAGTCGGGAAAGTTTTAACGCGTGATAATACATAATAAAAGTCTCGTTCGATAAGATCGGAAAGCCTCCCGCTATCGGGAGACGCCTGAAAAATAGGTTAATGAATACGCGTCAGATCCACGGTTTGCGCTGTCATTACCCGCCCATAGTCATTAATACTTTGCCAGCGCACAGTGCAGCGAACCGCGTGCCGGCACCAGTCCGTTTGACGCGTTGCAAAGGGAGCCACGACCCCGGCGTTGTCCTGGGCGCGCTCGTTAGCGCGTAATAAAAAGAGCGTAACGTAATAGGGTGTCGGATTGCGTACCGTCGCGCCATCGGGGGTAAGCGACCAGATCAGATGCCGGTAGGCCTGCTGCGGATTGCCGGCGAGTCCCTCAGGGCGATAGAGCAATTTTAAAGCCGAACGAAACGCCATTTGTACACGGTTCGCTTCCGGTTTACCGGAGGGAATAGCGGCGATACTCAAGGTAAACAGACTTTCCCTGTCGGCGGGTAGCGGTCCGCCGGTATAAACCACCCGCATTGAGTTTTCCTGGCGCGCTGAAAGCATAAATAATGGCGGCGTGACCACGAAGGGCGTAATATTCCCTTCGTTTTTGGTTCCAGGCCAGCGGCCACCAGGTAAAATATGCGTATCAATTAACCAGGACGCTTCTGAATGGTTACTTACCGGTACGCTTAATGCCGGGGCGCCCGCATGATAGATAAAGCGAGTACCGCCAATTACCACGCCAGCCTGCGCCCATGATATGGGAAGCAAGCACCAATATATCGCGCAGTGTAAAAAGAACTTATTCATAGGCAAGAATGAAGGTTGCGGAGGCATTGGCGTCCCCGGGCGTTACCGTGCCGCCATCGGCAAGATAACGCGCGTAAAATTGCAGATGCGCCGACGCCTGGCCCGGACTGAGCGTCACCACATCACTCTCCTGCCCCAGTGGGATTAAAGTTTTATTTTGATCATAAAGCGCAATCCCAATTCCTGAAGCGTCGCTTTCCCCTGCGGTAAGCGCCAATAAATCCGTATTACGGCTATCCCCTGCACCGCTAAAACTGACCGTTACGCCGCTGGCAGTGCTACCGCAGTTCTGTAAATCGATAGCAAAAGGTTGCCAGGCGGAACCGTCGCCCGCGCGATAAAACTGCCGTTGAGAAACCGCGCCCATCGCCACGTTAATATTTTCCGAGCCTGGAGAGAGCGAACACGTATTGTCCGTGATGGTTCCGGAGACATAGACCCGGCCATCGTGCGCCTGGACGCCGGATGCCGCCAGCAGCATCCCGATGCCGTACAGGATATCGTTACGCATAATTACGATGGCTCCTCATTCATACTGCATATCGAAATACATGACCGCCGTCGCGTTCCCGGACGTGACCGTCGGCCGGGTCGATTTATAGCGAATATAAAAAGACAGCGTGTTGCGTCCGGCTTTCAACGGATAGACCACTGAGTCGGCATTATTGATACTGATGGTATCCTGATCATCATTCAGAATTTCCACCCCTACCCCGCTTGCTAACATGTTTCCGCTTCCCATTCCGGTATCGGTTATTGCCAGTAGCGCGGGATTGTCCGGATCGGGTTCGCCGGTAAACCAGATCTTCGCCCCGGTAATTCCTCGGGAACAATTTTTGAGGTTGATATTAAAGGGCTTAAATTTTGTCGTTGTTCCTGTCGAAGGAAAATCGCCAACTGCAAACTGCCCTAAATCAATACTTTGACTGAGACTGGAAATATCTATGTCGCAAGTTTGCGCCACAATAGTGCCGGTAAATTCGAGGTTATAAGCGAGGTCGTCAGCGCTGGCATTGATTTGTGGACACAGGATTAGTCCCATGACAAAAAGAGCGCAGTGTGATCTGTTCATTTAGTCAAAGTCCACTCGCAGGCTGGCCAGGGCGGTAAACGCCCCTTCCGCTGGCGTTTCACCTGTTGTACTCACCGGGTAGGCTTGCAATGTGATGTTAGCGCGTCCGGCGCTATCGGTGATAAAAGGCGCGACGCTCTGTACATCATTGGGAATAAGCGCGTTTCCTTCATCGGTTTCGACCACTACACCGACATCGGCATTATCCGAAGCGATAGCCTGGGGAAAGTGGCTATCCGGCGTAGCGATAAGACGCATCGTTAAATTGACCTGCGAATCCAGACCGCTGCACTTTACCGGTACGCTGAATTTTTTCGCTCGTACCCCCTCCGGCTTTTGGCCTGCATGGTTGAAATTGCCGCTGTATAATGCACCGAAATTCACCAGAATCGTTTGTCCGGCGTTGATTTCGCAGCTTTGCGGTACGGTCACCGTTCCACTATAAAGAATGCTGTACACGACATCTGTCAGCGGATCGCCTGCGGCGGTCATGACATAAACATTGAACATAGTCTTAGGACTAATATTCACCGTGCCGACGAACGGTTTAACAATTTTGAGCTGAAACTCCAGATTTGAGTCACGAACGTAAAACGGTTGACCCGCTTTCACATTTTCATCATATCCCATCAGGACATTGTTCATTGGCGGATAGATATCGCCCGCCGAAGAATCCTCAATTCGCATTCCGCCTTCAAGGTAGTCCGGGTCCAGCTTTAAATATTTCCAGTTACCGCTCGTTTCTACGACCGGATATGGCGACACATAGGAGCGATAAGTCTGGCTATAGGTCGACGCGCCGGCGGGACACACCGCCTGTACATTAACTTCCTGGCTTTTTTCCAGTTGAACCGTCTTTCCCACCTGGTTTTGTTCTGCCGTCAGAGTGGTCGTTAAATCGTAATTAATACTGGAAGGCACGCCGTTAACGTTTTTACACACGTCTGCGTGTGCGTACTGCGATACGACACTCCCCGCCAGCAGAGCAAATAAAAGAGGTATTTTCATTTAATGACACTCCGCATATTGTCGACTCAGAATCTGACGGGAGGAAGAGAGATGATAGGACGCGACGCACTGTTGATCCGGCAGGTTCCCCCAGCGAACGTGCAGAACGCCTTGCGCTGACAACCCGGAAAGATAGACCTCCCCGGCCTCGTCAACAATCGCCTCCGCATGGCGATCATTCACCGTCACCGTTGCGCCAAAGGGTACAGGCTTACCATTATGATTCAGCGTTACCAGGGCACGCACGCCGACTCGCGCTTTAAAGCGGGCCAGAACCAGCGCGCCTTCGGTCGGCACAACGCGAGTCACCGCGTCATCAATATCGACATCATCAGCCATGGCGTTAACGTCCAGCGCCATACGGTTTTGGCGATATGTCGTCGCATACGGCACCACCGCATAGCCACGCGCGTCCGTATGAATACCCGGCTGGTCGACAACGCCGACATTGGCTGCGCCCGGCGCGGCAATCAAAATATTGGTATTGCCTAACGGCTGGCTTAGCGTCACTCCATGCGCGTGCGCCACCAGGCCGCCGCTCAGGCCATAATTCACCTGCTGGTAATCGCCGTTATCGCTAACGTTATAGCCAATATTGGCGTTGCCTTTCGCCCCATCGTATTCCAGGCTGGCGGCGCCGCTTTCGCCAATACCGTGATTCTGATAGCCTTACTGTATGTTGTAACTAAGATTGTTTTCGTCCAGTAGTGTGCCGCTAAGGCCCGCATTCTGCGTAACGTTATGCTGTTTGTCCGTACTGGTGCTAAAGGTAGCGTAAACATTGTGATGGTGCGTGACCTCATCATCATGTTGCAGCCATTGACTTAGCGGCACCGAGATATTCAGGGCGAAAATTTGATCGCGCTCCGCATCGCCTGCGGATTTGTTATTGTTGTAAGAAACGCTCCATGCAATACCCGCCAGCGTATCGCTGTATCCCACCTGCAACAAAGAATCCTTTTCATCAGTGTGCCAGTAACTTTGCTGACTGCCGGTAATAAAAAGCGATCCCAACCCGCCTAGCTGTTGATTGATATCGAGTTGTACTTTGCCCCTCCTGGTATAATAAAGATTGTAATAATCCGCCCATTCCGGCCTGCTTTTATCGCTGTCAGTCCGATTGTCATCGTCATAGCCGCTCATCCGTTTCCACGTGGTATCATCCAACGTGTAAAAGCCCGAGGTTGAATAGCGATAGCCCATAAGCTGTAAATTGGTTCCTGACTGTGCAAGCGATTTGGCATACAGGAAACGCAGCGATTGCCCCTGGTAGGAGTTATTATCCGCCAGCGTACTGGTAGCCTGGGTGACATCCAGCGACACCGCGCCCCAGTCGCCCAGATTTGCGCCGCTGCCGATCGCCAGCGCGTGATAATGACTGGAAAGTTGTGTTCCGCCATACAGCGTAAAACCATGCGGTAACCCCCATATCAAGGTCGCCTGACTGAATTTCACCTTCTCTTTTTGACTACTATCGCTACGATACTCCGCCACCGTCGCCGCATACTTCAGCCGCCCTTCTCGTTGTAGAATCGGCACGGCGGAATAGGGCACGTTATAGCGATTAATAGAACCGTCGGACTCTTTGACTTCCACAGTCAAATCGCCGCTGGCGGCGGTAGGATAGAGATCATTAATAGTAAATGCCCCGGGCGGCACATAGCGCTGATTGATGATGTAGCCGTTTTGCCGAATGGTCACTTACACGTTGCTTCTGGCAATGCCGTGAATGGTCGGCGCGAAGCCCTTCATGCTGTCTGGCAACATATTGTCGTCAGACGCCAGTTGTAGCCCGCGAAAAGGAAGGCTATCGAATAATGCGGAGGGGGTATAACTATCGCCTGCCGTCAGTTCTCCCTGCAAAAAGACCACATCACGTTCCAGATAAGTACTGATGTGCTGCCAGTCGCTGTCGCTATTCTGATCGCCGCTATTCGCGTTCCATGTGGAGTAGTCGCGTAACCGCCAGGCCCCCAGATTAAGGCCGCTATTCAATCCAAGAAAATAGCTGTTCTCCGCACTGCCGCCTGGGCTCCGATCCTGACTATTCGCGCCGGTAAAGGTGTAATTCAATAGCAACGCGTTAATACCTTCATCCCAGTATTGCGGTGGGATATAGCCTCTGGCGCTGGCAACCATCGCCGCCTGCGGGATGCTAATGTCGAGACGTTGCTGCGCAAAATCAAAGCGGGTCCGGGCGGCCGGTATCGCACTGGCGAGATCCGGACAACTTCCCGCCGCCGCCTTCGCCAACAGTGGAAATGCCCCGGTGT
This sequence comes from Salmonella sp. K21076, assembly GCF_039650795.1. Taxonomy (NCBI): domain Bacteria; kingdom Pseudomonadati; phylum Pseudomonadota; class Gammaproteobacteria; order Enterobacterales; family Enterobacteriaceae; genus Salmonella; species Salmonella sp. K21076. The sequence goes on along the minus strand of NZ_JBCLYA010000050.1, from coordinate 348,626 downwards.
TTACCCCCATATTTTTAAGCATTTCAGGCGTCAGGCAGGCGCGTAATCCGCTGTCATCGGTGGGCGCGCTTTTTCCCGTCGTCTTCACCGCCTGGAAGGCAATGTCTCTGGTCGCGAGAAACGTATTGTTCAGGTAAACGTCAACGCGATACATTCCCGCCGCCTGGGCATTACGGGAAAAGGTCGATAAGTCGGCCACCGCAGACGGGTCGTCAGACAGAAATGCCGGGTTGAAATAGTTTTCCGCCCACCCAGGCGCAGGCGCCAGTGCGATAGCCAACGCCAGCGGAGTTAATACGGGTTTAGCTACGCTGGAGTAATATCGCGTCATGAAAAGCTGATTACGCATAACATCATGAAGCTGGACAAACGCGTGCTGGCGTCGTTGCGCCAAAATCGTTTACCGTGCGCAAAGATACCTGGCCAGGCGTCGCCGGGAGAGTGATCGCGCCTTTCGGCGGTACCATAGTATTCGGCAGTTTTTTCCCCGCGCTGTACAGTTCAACCATCGAAACGTAGTACGGCGAAGGGTTAGTAATCGTTAGCTGGCCGCGCTCGTTACGGCAGCGAAGCGTTGCCGGGGCATGGGCTGGCGCCTCCGCCAGATTTTTCGGGCGGATAAATAGCTTAATCACGCTTTGCGTCGCAATTTGCAGGGAGTTGCCGGTCAGTTTATTTTTATCGACAGAGGGTATCACTTTACTGTTTAAATAAAACACGCTTTCGCGATCGGTCGGTAATGACGGCCCGACATACATAATACGTAATATATTTTCTTTTTTAGGCTGGATCACAAAGAGAGGCGGCGTAATGATAAAATCCGTCGAGCGTGAACCATCGGCATTGGCGACCCACGACTGAATTAAAAAAACATTGCTGGCAGAAGAATTAATAATCGGCAAGGAGGTTTGCTTACTTCCCTGCGGATAAATCACCCTGGTCGCGCCCAGCGCAATGCCTCCCGCCTGCACGGCAAACGACAGGCCGGCCGCCGACAGCAGTAGCAATAATCGAAGGAAAATCGGTACGTTTTTTTTCATCTGCGTAATATCCTGATGCCGTCGGTTTGTTACGCGCAGTGACGCGCGTAACGCCCCTTTCTCGCCTCCCAACAGACGAGAAAAAAATCCCGATAAGGAATCAGGAATAAACCATGCTAAATGTCGCCGTCGCGGTAACATTACCGGCAGTCGCCGTACCGGTAGCGATATAATCCACGCTAAGCGGAATAACGTTTTCGCCATCGTTCAAGGTAACAGTACTGGACGATTCACCAATATTCAGCGCCTGGCCATCCGGTCCATAAAGTTGTAGTGCCACATTCGTCGCCGAACCTGCCCCAGCGGTATTCGCCAGCGAACCCGGCTGGTTTGCGTCCTGCTGGCCATTAAAAATCACCGCCGCATTCTGGCTGGTCTGAGTATCGCAGTCTTCCAGTTTAATGGTGAAATCTTCTTTTTGATTCGCCGCCATACCGGCCTCGGTTAATTTACTGGCGCGAACCTGGCCTAATGTCACGGTCTGATCGACAGAGTCAGCGGAAACAGAACAGGCGGCGTCAACGACCTGTCCGACAAAATTTACCGTACCGCCAGTGACGGTTGTAGTATCCGCTTGCGCGGTGGACAACATTCCGCCAAAGGCAATGGCAGAGACCATTAATGCTAGTACAGGCTTTTTCATTCAAGCTCCTTTTAAATATAAAAATGAGGGTAATCAGATTTTTTAACGAAACGGCTGCTGATATTTCTTCACAGCAATATCACGACTTTTCTTATGCGAAAAAAGTGTCTTCTTGTTCTGATATAAATGTCAGAGGCAATAAAACAGCTACTCAACGTCGTGAGTTAATCTTTACGTTATAATGAGATAACGATGTTATTAATTATTAGCAAGCCAACGGCAAGTTGCAATCATCGACATTTGGTTTTAAAGGACTAGATGTAACATGTTGTTTTATATTGACTTTACACCAGCCGTTCGGCCTATCTCCTTTAGTCATATTGACTTTTTAAAAATAATCTTCTTAACAATTTTCAATAAAACATTTTATTAACGATAACAGGCAAATTCAGTTGAGATATGTAAATATATCGTTGCGTATAGTGCATTAATACGCCACTGGCAGTTTTCCGAGTGCCGTCAGCCGCCCATTATCAATATGGATATACCCGCCTTTTTTTAGTTCAGACAGAATCTTCATAGTCCGACTGCGCGATATCCCGGTACGCCGTTGAATAAAATTCAATACGATAATGTTTTCCCGGTAGGCCTGTGGATAAGCCCAGATTTCAATCAGCAGCGCCCGAACTTTCAGGTAAGAATCGACGCCGACTAATTCACGATCGCGCGCGCTCATCACCATCAGACGGTAAGCCAGACAACGGGCCACGTCGTGCCACAAATCGCATTCATCGGCGATTTTTATAAAATCCGGCAGGCGAACAAATCTACCGCTACAAACCGTTTCTGCGAGCAAAAAGTGTTCCGGGCGCGCGGGAACGTTATAGGTAGCGCCATAGCTGTCAACCATACCCACGACCGATGGCGCAAACGATGAAGATATATGGAGTCGGTTGTCATCACGACAGAAAGAAACAATTCCTGACTCCAGTAATACAATGTAGTGTTCATCATTGGCCTGTAAATAAAACTCATCGCCGATACCCAGCGTAAACGGTTGACCAAATGGCAACAAGGCCGAAAATAAGGCATCAATCGCCGCGTGAGGTTTAGCCTGCTGAGAAAAAAGAAAAGAGTGTAATAAATTCTCATTATTATCTTTAGCAAAAGCGTCGTTCATCATTTTTTTCATTAACGGTTGTCTACTCAATGTAGCGCCACAGTATAACCTCTCAAAAAGTACTTAAATTAATAATAAATAACATCGCTATGCAGTATTTCTGTATTCACAACGCACTAATACGCAATATTTTTAAGATTAAGACGATTCTTAATACAAATTGATTACAGAAAATTAATAACGAATTACGCATAAAGAATGAGAGGTCAGGGGGCGCAGGAAAAGAGATTCGAAAGAACGCGCCTTCGAATCTCAAACTAATAGGCCAGATTAATGCAAATAAGCAGTGATATTATCTAAAATAGCGTGGAGCAGCATAATACTCTACCATTTTATCCGCCAGCCAGCCGCCGTCTTCACCGTTAGAATGGATTGTCGTAATACTGATAGTAGAACCACCGCCCCATAAGATCGAAAAGACGTTAAAGTCCGGTAGGTTCAGCGCCTGCATCTGGCCCCAGTCATACCCTTTATCTTTACGTAAAAAGTCGCCGACGGTCGGGACGCCGTAAGTCGCGCTATTTAAGGCCGTATTGAGTAGCTGCAAAGAGAGCGTGTCAGGATCGCTGCCAATGCGGGCGTCACCCATAAAAAAGGTTCCGCCGGATGCAAAGTGCGCAGCGCTGATTTTGCTGACGCCCTCTTCTACTGTAGGCATATGGCCGCCAGGAATTTGCCACAGCATGGCGGGCGTCAGCAGCGCTTTCGTCACCTGTTTTACCATCGCCAGGTAATTAAGCCAGCATGTCGCATTCCAGCCATAGTGGGCAAGCGCATCAGGACTGAAACAGTCACGCTCAAATTCATCAAACGCAATAAAGTCCGGCGCATATTCTCCGCTATAAACGCCCAGTTCATGAATAAATCCGGCGATCGCCTGCCCTTCAGCTACCGGATCAGCGGTATCGCGCAGCACCCAGTCCGCCGTTCCTGTCGCCCAGACATTCGTCTGCCAGCCAAAAGCCACATCCGGGGCAAACTGACGAACAAGATAGTTCACCGCCTGAATATAACCGTAGAGATCGTCGCTAAACGTCGGCAACGAAGGCGCGATAAAGCCAGCCATCGCCGGTAATGCTTGTATCGCCGCCGCCAGTTGGGCATTCACCGGCACACTGTTTTTTTGCCGTACTACGGTATAGCCATACGGTCCTTGCTGTAGCGCACCCAGAAAATCCGGGTTAAGCACAAAGGTGGCCGGGACAGGATGCGTCTCATCTTTGTATGACTGCGCCGCCAGACACTGGGTAATAAAGTTACCAAAATGGTTACGTAGCTTTTGCGCATCCTGTAAATCCACCAGCGCGCTGCCGCCGCTGGCATTCGCGGTATAAATGACCATTACCGGCATGACGCTACGCCCGGCTTCTTTTTCGATCTGGCGCACCAGCGCAACGGTTTTATGGATCGGTAATGTCGCGTAATCCAGAAAAACATCCCCGTTCACGTCAACCTCTGCGGCCGGCACCGGATCGCCGCCGCCGTCAAAACCGTCGTATTTAAACAACGCGCTAAACGGTATATCGCGATAAAGAGAAACCGTCTCTGGCGCGTTAACCGTCACGCCGCCATGAGCAAGGTAATCAGGCCAACCTTTTACCTGTAGCGTCACGCCGGGCAGAAACTCCAGCGCCACATGGTTGACCTTTTGCAACAAGCGTAGCGGCCCGGCCTGTTCACAACGCCACGGCACACTGTCGATGAAAATATCGTCCGTCTGAACATCATACAGCCCGGGCGCAAAGCGTAATGACAGCGTCTGCCGATCGCTGCCGCTCTCCAGCATTAATGAGTATTGATATTTACCGCTGCTGAACAGATAACGCTGCGGCGCGACGCCATCGGGCAGGCCCAGTATAGTGGCATCTACCGTCACGAAGCTCGCCGTGTCGAGCGCCGACTGTTGGTAAGCGACAGCAACCTCGGCAACCTGCGCCGCAGCAGGGATAAAACCCGTAAGCTGTATGGGTGCCGATATAAAGCGGTTATTAATCATCGCAGGCTGCAGATTGACCGTATAATGATGCCCCGCCAGTAGCCGGGTGATTAACTGCGGTTGGTTGGCGATAAGCGTGACGGTACGCTCATCCGCTTGCGTAGCATCGGCGATTTCAACGGTCAATTTCGCATTACCAAGCGCAGGGGCATCAATCATCAGACGCGCGCTGGCATAATGGACAATCGGTAAACAAGATACCTAGACCTGCGCGGCGGCATCTCCGGATTGCAGCGTAACGGTAAAAGAGGACTCGACTGGCGCGATTTGCATCTCATCATTCGCCAGTACCGGTACGATAAGCCGATACGTTCCTGCGCTAAGATCGCTTATTGTCAGAACCTCTCCCCACTCACCGACAAAGCGCCGGGTTTCGCCGGCAGGAAACAGTAGCTCAATCACCGGTTTGAGCGCCACGGTCTGCGTCATGGCAGGAAAGTGAACGCAAATTTTTCCCTGGTGGGCAGGGTCATGGGCCAACGTCGCGTTCAAATCGCTGATGGCAACTGGCGTCTGCGTGGCGGCCAGATAGCACTGTAATTCGGCGATATCCCCTGCCGCCAGCATCAGCGCGCCGTCATGATTAATGGTGATGGTATTCTTCTCGATGGGCCATCCCCCATCGCTGGCCAGCGTCACGGCCTGATTCCCCAGCATTGTTCCCTGAAACGGACTGTAGGGATCGGGGTGCGCGCTGGCCGTAAAATTCAGTTGAAGCTGATTGAGATCTACCGCCTGGGCGTAGAGGTTGGTCAGCGTAAAGGTGACGTGTTGATACCAACTTGCGGCATTCAACTCGCTAACGTTAAGCGTAAGGCCGCGTTCCTGAAGGTCATTGTCCTTTTCCGGCACATCGGATTCGGCGGGTTGTTCGTCTGCGGCGGGTATCGCTGGCGTCTCCTGATCGGATGGGGTTGCAGACTCTGCGTCTTCGGATGACGATGACGCCAGCGTCAAGGTGACGGCGGACATTTTTACCGGCACCTGCGTCGCCGCGAGGCTGAAAGAGAGCGTTCCGCGTTCGCCCGGCTGAAGAAGTAATGCATCGCTGTTATTAATGATGATGTTGTTAGTTTCCAGCGTGCCATACGAACTATCATTCAGCGTAAGCGGCGGGTTCCCTTTGAGCGTACCGCCGCTATTTCCCCATGGATCGATGTGCCCGGAAGCCGTGAATGATATTGCGGCATGGTTCATATCGACCGGATTACCGCTCTCATTGATGAAGGTTAAGGTGATTTTTTGATACCAGCTGTTGACGTCAAATGCGCTGGCATGGATGGAAATGGTCATGGTCTGCTCTTCCTCTGTCCCTGGTGGAGAAAAGCCCCGGTAAACCGGGGCTTGAATCATGAAGCCCAATACATCGGCTTAATACCGTGTATTAGTAAGCGCCAAGATCGGTCCATGCACCGCCGACACCACAGTTCAGGTCAGGCTGGTTGCCCATAGACCACCATTTCACCTGATAGTTATGGCCTTTCCAGCTAACGATTTCGAAAGAACCCCAGTTTGCGCCATAAACGGTAGAAGCATCCCACTGCGCGTAAGGTGACGTTTTGTCATCTGCTGACGTATCATCCTCAGCCGGCGTGGTCTCTTCTTCCTCGTCCGGTACAGGAACGATAATCTCTTCTTCCTCTTCCGGTTCCGGTTGAACCTGAGATAGCGCAGGCACCGCCGTCAGAACAAAGCGCTGTTGAGAGGACGGTTCGTTGTAGCAGTCGCGTACAAACAGGGTGAACTGAAAGGCTGTTTTTTCGCTAACTTCCGGTACCACAACCTCAATGATTTCTGCCGTTTTGTCTGCCACATCGATTTGAGAAGGCACGCCCCAGCTAAAGGACAGCTCATCGTTATCTTCATCAGAAGAACCTGCGCCAGACAGCTGTACCGTCGATCCGCCTACGACCATCAGTTCAATCGCCGCTTTCGGCGCGTGGTTGACCTTCTGCGCGTCGTCGCTATCGCTCTGCTCGTCATCTTTTTCTACATTGATACCTTCGAAGTAGAACGGTTCCATATCGATAACTTCAGATTCGATTTCATAACCCAGACCTTCACGCACGGCGTTAACCAGCACGCCGTTGTCCTGATCGATAGTCCAGGTAAACACGCCGCCCAGGCCCAGTTTCGCTGCATATTCGCCTTTTGCTTTGACAGTACGCGGCGTATCCAGGGATAAAAACAGTTTGGATTCCGGGCTATACAGGTAGTCAGCGTCAGCGACCTGGTCGGTGTAAACGTTGAAACCGTTACGGCCTTTCTGGTTTTCCAGATCCAGGTAGCTATAAATGACGTCATACCATTCGCTGGTGCCGGATTCGAAGGAACCGGTAGTATCGCCTGAACCTGGGTTGTAAGAACCTTTCAGCGGCGACAGGGATTCAATTTCTACCTGACGAGCGTTACGGGTATAGCCGGCATAACCGATGTTGATACGGTCAGCGGAGAAACCTTCCGCCAGCAGGTGATCAACGATGGTTTCGACAGCCCAGCCGCCCTCTTCCAGCGCTTTGCGGTTAGTGTGGTGGCCCAGCGTTTCCGCCCACGGCGTACCGAAGAAGTCATAGGTCATCAGGTTGATGCCGTATAGGCCAGCAGCCAACAGATCTTTTACTTTAGCGTGATCAAAAATCGTGGTCACCGCGGAGGCCGCGATAGAGATCTTCACATTGCTCAGACCCGCGGAATCCAGCTGTTTACGCAGTTCGGCAATCAGCAGCGCGTAGTTAGCGCCATCTTCTGCGCCAAACGGGTTGCCCGCCCCTTCATCGTTCGGGTATTCCCAGTCAATATCCACTTCGCTGAACATCGGGAACTGTTTGAACAGTTTCACCACGCCTTTGGCGAAGGTTTTACGAGAAGAGTCAGAAGCGGCGGTTTCGTGGAACCCGTTACTCATGCTCCAGCCGCCGATACTCATGGAGAGCGCCAGCGTGTGACCTGCAGCTTTCGCTTTTGCCTGCATATCACGCAGCGCGCCCAGCATACCTTTAGCGTTAGCCTGGGTCACGGTTTTCGGATCAACATCCCAGCCGCTGGTTTCAAAACCCAGGTTGATATAAGACTGGAAATCGCCCCACGGATCGAGGAAGGTCGGCTCATATTTCACTTTGCCGCACAGCGCTGCCGCTTCTGCTACGACGTCGCGGTCTTCTTTATCAATTTTTCTGAAACCGGTGATACCAACAAAACCAAAAATCAGTTTGTCATAAGCCGTCGGTGAAACATTGGTTAAATCACAACCACGGCCCGGTTGGGACATATTGCCTTGCAGACGGCTGTCATACTGTGACCAGTCGGTGTAATAACCGAATACCTTCGGCTTAGTCGTGGAATTTTTATATTTATTGTATACCGGTTTCGCAACACGAGCGGAAGTATAGCTTATTTTATCATCGCTTGTTGCAGGGTCAAAACCATTCGCTGCATGGGTAGTTTCAGTAATCGTATCGCCTTGAATCAGTTTGCTTGTAGCCATTTTCAAATTTCCTTTTACGTTTCAAAATTGTCGCAGCTCGTTCTGCGGGGTCCATAATCGCTACAGGCATAAAAAATAGCTAATCACAAAACATCACCTTTTTAGATGATATAAAAATCATAAAAATGAGGTTAACAACACCGTCTGACGAAGAGAAAACAACACCTCTCAGCGCCCGCTTACTCCGTTCTGGTGAGAACATAGTAAATATCATTTATCATGTAATTAAATATCATTTAATTACAATGAAATAATGTGATTACACTCGCTATAGACAATGACAATACAATAAAACCAGTGACATTTATTGGATTAAGACATTTCTCATACAATATAGTCACCACAGACAACCAGGATGTACATTTCTAAAGGAAGACGTTATGAAAACTTATATCATTAATAGCAATTGCATTTACAATGAAGGTAAATATGAACTGAGGACGGTCTCAAATTCACAGGTTATTAAAATGACTGCGATGAGAGCCAAATGTCTCAGTTTCATCATCGAGAATGCTCATCTGGAGATTATCGAGCGACAAAAAATAACCACTGCGTTATGGGGAAGTCGAAGCCACTATGTTAATGATGCAAATCTAACGCAGATTCTCTATTTAATCAGACGTGACCTTAAAGCGCTTGGTATTAATGATCTTTTTATTACCATTCCAAGACAAGGTCTCAAAGTAAATAGTGATATCGCCATTATCGCGACGGATAGCGAAACAAAGGGAAGAAAAAAACAGATTGTACGGCAAACCATCGCTGCCCTGACGACCGTATTTTCAGTAACGTTAGGTTCTCTCATGTATCTGCATATTCACTAAGCGAAGGAAAGGGAAGATGAATCCAATTATAGATGGAATTATTGCGCTTGAAGGCGGTTACGTATTTAACCCTAAAGATAAAGGCGGCGCCACTCATTGGGGCATTACCGAAGCCACGGCGCGAGCGCATGGCTATGCTGGCGATATGCGGGATCTGACCCACGCTGAAGCCTACGCGATTCTCGAAGAGGATTACTGGATAAAACCAGGCTTTGATGTCATCTCGACGCTATCGTGGCCAGTCTCATTCGAGCTGTGCGATGCGGCAGTCAACATAGGCGATTACCACCCCAGCGCGTGGCTGCAACGCTGGCTGAACGTCTTTAATCACGAAGGTAAACGCTACCCGGATGTTCATGTGGATGGCAATATTGGCCCGCGGACGCTTGCCGCTCTCGAACATTATTTGGCCTGGCGAGGCCAGGAAGGGGAAGCCGTTTTGGTGAAAGCCCTCAATTGCAGTCAGGGCATGTACTACTTAAACGTTGCTGAGAAAAACCACAATAACGAACAATTTATTTATGGCTGGATCAAGAACAGAGTGACCTAGACCAGGCTGAAAAAAGACGCGTAAAAGGCTCACGGATGAGCCTGATATTGCGAATGACAATTAATCTGAATTATTTCCTCCGATAATTTTTTTAATTCGCCGCCCAAGAATTTTTAAGATCGGACTCGCGAAAACACCGCCTAAGCCTGCCGCCAACAGGACAATATTGAAACTGCATTCTTTTTCGATCGCAATCGCGCTTAACAAAAAGCTGGTGAAGCAGGAAATCACGATCTGCGTTAAGCAATATTTAATACTTTCATGAGAACTATTATATTCTGTCTTATCTTTGCGTAAAAGATAGCTAACAAAGCCTCCCCACGCGCCAATCGAAATAATAGTGAGTAAGATCTCTAGCTCCAATAGCACAACTTCCGTTGTCGACACATGGTTGGGAATAGACATTTTAACACCCCGAAATCATTATAAATGAATAATTAACACAAGGAGTGTAAGCGCCCTGTCAGAAGGGTAAAAATCAAAGCACATCATTTAAAACCATATTAAATCAAAGCGTAAAAATGAGGTGTGTTAGCGACGGAAGGAGGAAAGTGTTTGCAACATACTTACCATCTCATTAATCGTCGATATATTTCTACTATTTTTCTTCCAGGATGCATAGACCTGAACTGACTTAAAGGCCAGTTCGGGCGGAGGCTGAATAAATTTAATGTCATATTTACGATGATTTTTATAAAAAAGCGCTAATTTCAAAGGCATCAATGCAATCAATGAGGTTCGTTCGATCATGCTCATCAAACCGTTAAGTGAATCACTACGATAGCCGACAATACGCCTGCCAGTATAGTAAAGCTCATCCTTAAATAACTCGCTATCATGATATATCACTGAAGCCCCCATCCCCGGCTGATATAACGCATGACGCGAAGAATAAAAATGATGTAGCGACAGTTGCGAGAGGGTACTCAGCATGTGTTTACTGCTACAGATACAAACAAATGATTTAAAACTATCAATGATTTGATTCTCTATGCCGGACTCCAGCAAAGGTTCGGCACTAATCAACAGATCGCCTTGCGCAGTAAACAGAAGTTCGCTGATATGCTCCCGACTCATATTTCTGACGGAGAAATGATTTATCAAAATACGGTCAAATATATCGCTGTTATAGAGCTGAGAAAGATAATAGCTTTCAACAATATCACTGCCTAATAACGTTATCTGGAACGCTTCATCTTTTTTGCTATTACAGAGAAATGTGTCATCCACCAGTTTCATCACCTGACTGAAATTTTGGTGAATGTCGACAGCCTTAGCAGTGGGGATGAGCCCGCCTTTCCCTCTGCTAAACAGTTCTTCCGGGTAATAACTCTGCAGGCGCTTTAACGCCAGAGAAACGGCAGCCGGTGTAATGCCTAACTTTTTTGCCGCCATAGCCGCATTTCCTGACAAAATAACAGCGTCAAGAATTTTGATTAAATTATAATCAAAGCTCTTGTTGGCACCTTTCGATCCCATTCGCTGTCTGCCTCCGGAAACTAAAAAAAGCAATATAGATAATACTCAAGATAAATCAATTCACAGCGTCTAAAAAAGCAATCGTTAATGTCATCACATTACATTTTTTTTTAAAATGAGCGTATGCAAACCTGCTGATTAACATCAATTTGTTTATCAGTAAAACAAAATACCAACAAATGAGAGGATACGATGCGTTTAGCAGAAGCCTGGGCGCGTACAGGCAGAAAAAAAGCCCGGATATACATACACCCGGGCTGAAGAAAAATACAACGGGAAAAAGGTTAGCGAGTCAAATCGTCAAAGAATTTTTTCACGCCGTCAAAGAAGCTTTTTGAACGCGGGCTGTTTTTCTCTCCCGTCGGGCCGCCAAAACTTTCCTGAAGATCTTTTAGCAATTGCTTCTGTTTTTCGCTCAGACCGACCGGCGTTTCAACTACCACACGGCACAGCAAATCGCCCTGCGCGCCACCGCGTACGGACTTCACGCCTTTGCCGCGCATACGGAACAGCTTGCCCGTTTGTGTTTCGCTCGGTACTTTCAGCATCACGCGACCATCTAACGTCGGCACTTCAATTTCACCGCCGAGCGCCGCCATCGCAAAGTTGATCGGCACTTCGCAATAAAGATTATTGCCTTCACGCTCGAAAATAGGGTGTTGTTTCACCTGGACCTGAACGTACAAGTCGCCTGCCGGTGCGCCATGCTCGCCCGCTTCGCCCTCGCCTGCCAGACGAATACGATCGCCGGTATCCACGCCCGCCGGGATTTTAACGGACAGAGTTTTACTCTTTTCAACACGCCCATGACCGTGACATTTATGGCACGGATCTTTGATCAGCGTACCGCGGCCCTGACAGTGTGGGCAGGTCTGCTGTACAGCAAAGAATCCCTGGCGCATCTGTACCTGACCAGAACCATGACAGGTCGGACAGGTTTGCGGTTGCGTACCAGCTTTCGCGCCGCTGCCGTGGCAAACGTCGCACTCCTCCAGCGTCGGAATACGGATCTCTTTGGTCACGCCACGCACCGCTTCTTCCAGGGTGAGATCCATGTTATAACGCAAATCAGCCCCACGCGCCGCACGTTGGCGACCACGCCCGCCGCCAAAGATATCGCCAAAAACGTCACCAAAGATATCACTGAAATCAGCGCCGCCATTAAAGCCGCCGCCAAATCCGCCGCCCATCCCGCCTTGTTCAAACGCGGCGTGACCATACTGATCGTAGGCTGCGCGTTTTTGCGCATCGGTCAGCACTTCGTAGGCTTCTTTAATCTCTTTAAACTTAGCTTCGGCCTCTTTATCACCCTGATTGCGGTCCGGATGATATTTCATGGCCAGGCGCTTATACGCCTTTTTGATTTCACGCTCTTCCGCTGTTTTGGAAACGCCTAAAATCTCGTAGTAATCTCTTTTCGCCATCTCTTTTTATCTGCCCTTAACATGCATACACGGGCGGAGAGGAAACCTCTTCGCCCGTGCCAGTAATTACCCGTTCAAAGGGCGATTATTTTTTATCTTTTACTTCTTCAAACTCAGCGTCGACAACGTCGTCATCTTTCGCATTGTTTGCAGAAGCGTCGGCGGAGCCAGCCTGCTGCTGCGCATGTTGCTGCTGAGCGATTTCCATCAGTTTCTGGGAAACCTGCGCCAGCTCCTGCATTTTCGCTTCGATAGCGGCTTTATCTTCGCCTTTCAGGGCAGTTTCCAGCGCGCTCAGCGCAGACTCGATAGCGGTTTTGTCATCAGCCGGCAGTTTATCGCCTGCTTCTTCAACCTGCTTACGGGTGCTGTGCAGCAGATGGTCACCCTGGTTACGGGTCTGAACCAGCTCTTCGAACTTACGGTCGGATTCAGCGTTCGCTTCTGCATCGCGAACCATTTTCTGAATTTCTTCCTCGTTCAGACCAGAAGACGCCTTGATAGTGATCTTCTGCTCTTTACCGCTATTTTTATCTTTCGCGGAGACGTGCAGGATACCGTCAGCATCGATATCGAAGGTGACTTCGATCTGCGGCATACCGCGCGGCGCCGGGTTGATGCCATCCAGGTTGAACTGACCCAGAGATTTGTTATCAGACGCACGTTTACGCTCACCCTGCAGCACATGGATGGTTACCGCAGACTGGTTGTCTTCCGCAGTAGAGAACACCTGGCTGTGCTTGGTCGGGATGGTGGTGTTTTTGGTGATAAGCGGAGTCATCACGCCACCCATCGTTTCGATACCCAGAGACAGCGGGGTAACGTCCAGCAGCAGTACGTCTTTCACATCACCGGTCAATACGCCGCCCTGTACCGCTGCGCCGATAGCCACAGCTTCGTCCGGGTTAACGTCTTTACGCGGCTCTTTACCGAAGAACTCAGCCACTTTTTTCTGCACCATTGGCATACGGGTCTGACCGCCGACGAGGATCACGTCGTTGATATCAGACACGGACAGGCCAGCGTCCTGCAGTGCGACTTTCAGCGGCTCGATAGAACGGTTCACCAGATCTTCAACCAGGCTTTCCAGTTTCGCACGGGTCACTTTGATGTTCATATGTTTCGGACCGGTGGCATCTGCGGTAATGTACGGCAGGTTCACGTCGGTCTGCTGCGCAGAAGACAGCTCGATTTTGGCTTTTTCTGCGGCTTCTTTCAGGCGCTGCATGGCCAGCGGATCGTTACGCAGGTCGATGCCCTGATCTTTCTTAAACTCGTCAACGAGGTAGTTGATCAGGCGGGTATCGAAGTCTTCACCACCCAGGTGGGTATCACCGTTGGTTGCCAGAACTTCAAAGGTTTTTTCGCCATCAACTTCGTCGATTTCGATAATAGAGATATCGAAAGTACCACCACCGAGGTCGTAAACCGCGATAGTACGGTTGCCGACTTCTTTATCCAGACCGTAAGCCAGCGCTGCGGCAGTCGGTTCGTTGATGATACGTTTAACTTCCAGCCCCGCGATACGACCAGCATCTTTGGTAGCCTGACGCTGCGCATCGTTAAAGTAAGCCGGTACGGTGATAACCGCTTCAGTTACCGGTTCGCCCAGATAATCTTCAGCCGTTTTCTTCATTTTCTTCAGCACTTCGGCAGAAATCTGCGGCGGCGCCATTTTCTGACCTTTCACATCAAGCCATGCGTCGCCGTTGTCGGCGCCGATGATTTTGTACGGCATGATAGAAACGTCACGTTGAACTTCTTCGTCCTGGAAGCGGCGGCCAATCAGGCGTTTAATCGCAAACAGGGTGTTTTGCGGGTTTGTCACTGCCTGACGTTTAGCCGGCTGACCAACCAGAGTTTCACCATCCTGGGTATAAGCAATGATAGAAGGCGTAGTGCGATCGCCCTCGGCGTTCTCCAGCACGCGTGCCTGCGTTCCATCCATAATCGCTACACAAGAGTTGGTAGTACCCAGGTCGATACCAATAATTTTACCCATCTAAACGTCTCCACTAAAAATTCGGTCATCATGTGGTTGTGAATCTGTAATAAGGGCGAAACGTGCGGTTTCAACTACCCTGAATCGTTTTTTTTCAGACTCACCACTGCGGTTGACTACAAGATGGGGTCGTAACCCACGTCATCAAGGGGGAGATGAAAAAATTTTTTATTGACGAGAGGGCGCGATGGAAAACCAGACAGGTAAACATTCATAAAATAAATTAAACAACGAATACCATTCACGGAAAAATTGTAATAAAAAGAAAAGATTACAAAACTGAATCGTTGTCATGAGCAGAGTATGATAGACGGTAATTGCTTATTGAACCCGTCAAAGAGAAATTTCATGCGATCTGTGTTAACGATTTCCGTCGGCCTGCTTTTCGGCCTGGCGTTAAGTAGCGTCGCGCACGCGAACGACCATAAAATACTGGGTGTTATTGCCATGCCCAGAAATGAAACGAACGATCTCGCGCTGAAAATTCCCGTCTGCCGCATCGTGAAGCGCATTCAACTCACGGCGGATCACGGCGATATCGAACTTAGCGGCGCATCCGTCTATTTTAAAACTGCGCGTAGCGCCAGCCAAAGCCTGAACGTCCCTTCCTCAATCAAAGAAGGCCAGACGACAGGCTGGATCAATATTAATAGCGATAACGACAACAAACGCTGCGTATCAAAGATTACCTTCTCAGGTCATACGGTAAATTCTTCCGATATGGCGAGACTTAAAGTCATTGGCGACGATTAATCGCTGTTATTTCTATTCCAAAAGCCAGACTGAAAATGAACGTCACCTATTTACACGACGAGGATTTAGACTTTCTTCAGCATTGTAGCGAAGAACAACTCGCCGATTTCGCCCGTTTGCTGACGCATAACGAAAAGGGCAAAGCTCGCTTGTCGAGCGTCCTTAGTCATAACGAGCTGTTCAAAGCGATGGAAGGTCACCCGGAGCAACACCGCCGTAACTGGCAGCTCATTGCCGGCGAGTTTCAGCATTACGGCGGCGACAGTATCGCCAACAAATTGCGCGGACACGGAAAACAGTACCGCGCGATTCTGCTGGATGTCGCAAAACGGCTAAAACTTAAAGCAGATAAAAGCATGTCGACGTTTGAAATAGAACAGCAACTGCTGGAGCATTTTTTACGTCATACCTGGCAGAAGATGGACGCGGCGCATAAGCAGGAATTTCTGCAAGCCGTAGACGCCAAAGTTTCTGAACTGGAAGAACTGCTGCCGCTGCTCATGAAAGATCGCAGTCTGGCAAAAGGGGTCTCCCACCTGCTTTCCACCCAGCTTACCCGCATTTTACGTACCCATGCCGCAATGAGCATCCTGGGCCACGGATTGCTGCGCGGCGCAGGTCTTGGCGGCCCGGTCGGCGCGGCATTAAACGGCGTCAAAGCGATGAGCGGCAGCGCGTATCGCGTGACTATTCCGGCGGTCTTGCAAATAGCCTGCCTGCGACGAATGATGGCAGCCGTTCAGGCGTGAATGCCCTCACAGGGGGAAATATTTTCTTTTCCCCCTTATTAGATCATAGACAGTCCTCTTCCCCCTGATTATTATGCCGCGCCCCGAATACGGAACTCGTTATTCTGGGAAACTATTTCACCATTCAATTATGATGATTTTGAGGAATTATGGGCAACACTAAGTTGGCTAATCCGGCACCGCTGGGCCTGATGGGCTTCGGCATGACCACCATTCTGCTTAACCTGCACAATGCCGGTTTTTTCGCCCTGGACGGTATTATTCTGGCGATGGGGATTTTCTACGGCGGTATCGCGCAAATTTTTGCCGGTCTGCTGGAGTATAAAAAAGGCAATACCTTTGGTTTAACGGCCTTTACTTCTTACGGTTCGTTCTGGCTGACGCTGGTCGCTATCCTGCTGATGCCGAAAATGGGCCTGACGGATGCGCCTGACGCTCAGCTACTCGGCGCTTATTTAGGTCTGTGGGGCGTGTTCACGCTGTTTATGTTCTTCGGTACGCTGAAAGCCGCCCGCGCGCTGCAATTTGTTTTCCTGAGCCTGACCGTACTGTTCGCTCTGCTGGCGGTCGGCAATATCACCGGTAACGAAGCAACTATCCATATCGCAGGCTGGGTTGGTCTGGTTTGCGGCGCCAGCGCTATTTATCTGGCGATGGGTGAAGTGCTAAACGAGCAATTTGGCCGCACTATTTTGCCAATCGGCGAGGCGCACTAAATCTCTTTTATTCCTCCCGCACCGGGAGGAATAACCCTACTATCAGTATCTCCCGGTCAGGACGACATATTCTCACGTCTGGCGCTCTTTGGACGGAAAGCGGCAACCACTTCCGGCGCGGTTTCGACATACGGCCCGTCAAGCAGCTGTATGCAATACGGCACGCTCGCAAAAATGCCCGGCACGCTAACGCTGCCATCGTCCGCTTTTACGCCTTCCAGCGTTTCTTTGATCGATTTTGGCTGTCCAGGCAGATTAAGAATTAACGCCTGTTTACGGATAACGCCCACCTGGCGGGAAAGAATGGCGGTCGGCACAAAGCGCAGGCTGATCTGGCGCATCTGTTCGCCAAAACCAGGCATTTCACGGTCGGCGATGGCAAGGGTCGCGTCCGGCGTGACGTCGCGACGTGCCGGACCGGTACCGCCAGTGGTCAGCACCAGATGACAGCTCATCTCATCAACCAGTTCACATAAGGTCTGTTCGATGATCGCCTGTTCATCCGGGATCAGTCGCGTTTGCAGCTCAAAAGGGGTGGTAAGGGCAGATGCCAGCCACTCTTCAAGGGCCGGGATACCTTTATCCTGGTAAACGCCGCTGGAAGCACGGTCAGAAATGGAAACCAGGCCAATGCGTAAAGTATTCATGATTATTCCGTTTAAACAGTCTCGTTAAACAGAATGATACACTGCGAAAGGAAGGACAGACAGGTTTCAGAAGAGGTAGCGTGACCCATATCAGGGCCACGCGTTAATGATTACAGCAGATCGCCGATCATTTTTTCCAGTTTTTCCTGGTCTACCGCAAACTTACGGATACCATCCGCCAGTTTGTCAACCGCCATAGGGTCCTGGTGATGCTGCCACAGGAACTCGGCTTCGGTAATACGTTCCGGACGCGCTTTGACTTCGCCGGAGAAAGAGAGCTTACGCTCAATCGCCCCTTCGCTTTCCGCCAGTTCTTTCAGCAATGCCGGCGCGATAGTCAGACGGTCGCAGCCCGCCAGCTCCAGAATTTCGCCTACGTTACGGAAGCTTGCGCCCATAACGACGGTTTCGTAACCATGCTGTTTGTAGTACTCGTAGATTTCCGTTACGGAAACCACGCCCGGATCTTCAGCTGGCGCATAGTCTTTCTTGTCGGTATTGGCTTTATACCAGTCAAGAATACGACCTACGAACGGCGAGATCAGGTAGACGCCCGCTTCGGCGCACGCACGCGCCTGCGCGAAGGAGAACAGCAGCGTCAGGTTACAGTTGATGCCTTCTTTTTCCAGCTGTTCGGCTGCGCGAATGCCCTGCCAGGTGGACGCCAGCTTGATCAGGATACGATCGTTGCTGATACCCGCATCATTGTAGAGTTTAATGATACGTTTTGCTTTGGCGATAGACGCTTCAGTGTCATAAGATAGACGCGCGTCAACTTCGGTAGAAATACGCCCCGGCACCAGCTTCAGGATTTCCAGGCCAATATTCACCGCCAGCTTATCGGTCGCGTCAACAACCTGCTGCGCGCGGTCGCTGCTCTGCTGTTTCGCCCAGGCGACAGCATCGTCAATCAGCTTACGATATTCCGGGATTTGCGCTGCGTTAAGAATGAGAGAAGGGTTAGTTGTAGCATCCTGCGGCTGGTACAGCTTCATTGCCGCGATATCTCCGGTATCAGCCACTACGGTGGTGAACTGACGAAGGGAGGTCAATTTGTCCGTCATGATAGAGTTTCTCTTTAAACAGCTTGTTAGGGGATGTAACCGGTCTACCCTGATGATAACACGACGCACTCACAGCGCAACCGCCTACATGCACCTGGCTGCCCTTGTGAACTGTTTGCGTATCTGCCGACGGTTGATGCGCAATTAAAGGATACCGCCGTATTTATGGTAAACTACCGTTAATATTAGCCTGACAAGGTCATCTACATCATGGGTCACGCTTATACAGGATCATCAAAGCGTGTCGGCATCAACAAGAGGGACGTTAATGCCTGAGTTTTTCAGTTTTATTAACGAAATACTCTGGGGCTCGGTAATGATTTACCTGCTGCTCGGCGCAGGATGTTGGTTTACCTGGCGTACCGGATTCATTCAGTTTCGTTATATTCGCCAATTTAGCCGCAGTCTGAAAGGCAGCCTTAGCCCGCAGCCAGGCGGCCTGACGTCATTTCAGGCGCTGTGTACCAGCCTCGCGGCGCGGATTGGCAGCGGTAATCTGGCCGGCGTGGCGCTGGCTATCGCCGCAGGCGGTCCCGGCGCAGTATTCTGGATGTGGGTCTCGGCCATCATTGGTATGGCGACCTCCTTCGCCGAGTGTTCGCTTGCCCAGCTTTATAAAGAACGTGACCCGACAGGCCAGTTCCGCGGCGGCCCGGCGTGGTATATGGCGCGCGGGCTGGGAATGCGCTGGATGGGCGTGGTTTTCGCCCTCTTTCTGCTCGTCGCCTACGGGTTGATTTTTAATAGCGTGCAGGCGAATGCCGTCTCACGCGCGCTCCATTTCGCCTTCAACATTCCGCCGCTTATCTCCGGCATTGCTTTGGCGTTCTGTGCCCTGTTAATTATCATCCGCGGCATAAAAGGCGTCGCCCGCCTGATGCAATGGCTGATTCCCCTCATCGCGTTATTGTGGGTCGCTGGCAGCGTATTCATTTGCCTCTGGCATATTGAGCAAATGCCTGGCGTTATCGCCTCGATAGTCAAAAGCGCATTTGGCTGGCAGGAAGCCGCGGCAGGCGCAGCCGGATATACGCTCACCCAGGCTATTACCAGCGGTTTTCAGCGTGGGATGTTCTCTAATGAAGCGGGAATGGGGTCAACGCCTAATGCGGCCGCAGCGGCAACGTCGTATCCCCCTCACCCTGTCGCGCAGGGGATTGTGCAAATGATTGGCGTATTCAGCGACACCATTATCATCTGTACCGCCAGCGCGATGATTATCCTGCTGGCGGGGAATCACGCGTCCCATTCGTCAACAGAAGGCATTCAGCTTCTCCAACATGCAATGGTTTCGTTGACCGGTGAATGGGGCGCCAGTTTTGTCGCGCTTATCGTCATTCTGTTCGCGTTCAGTTCTATCGTCGCCAACTATATTTACGCCGAAAACAATCTCTTTTTTCTGCGGTTACATAACGCAAAGGCCATCTGGCTATTACGTCTTGCGACGCTTGGCATGGTCATCGCCGGTACGCTTATCAGTTTTCCGCTGATATGGCAGCTCGCTGACATGATCATGGCCTGTATGGCCATTACCAATCTGACGGCGATTTTGTTGCTCTCACCGGTGGTGTATACCCTCGCCGGCGATTATCTGCGACAACGGAAACTGGGCGTAAGACCGCAGTTCGATCCGCGGCGCTTCCCGGATATCGAACCACAACTGGCGCCAGATACCTGGGATGCGGCATCGCGCGATTAAGCCGACAATCGCAACCATCGGTCAACTCTGCGGCGTTTTTTTGCTAAAGTCGCAGAAAATTCCCTGCAAGGACTGGATATGCTGATTCTGATTTCACCTGCAAAAACGCTTGATTATCAAAGCCCGCTGGCCACGACCCGCTATACCCAGCCGGAGCTGTTGGATCACAGCCAGCAGCTTATTCAACAGGCCCGCCAGCTTTCGGCGCCGCAAATTTCCAGGCTAATGGGAATTAGCGACAAACTGGCGGATCTCAACGCCACGCGTTTTCATGACTGGCAGCCTCATTTTACGCCGGATAATGCACGCCAGGCGATTCTGGCGTTCAAAGGCGATGTTTATACCGGCCTACAGGCGGAAACGTTCAACGACGCGGATTTTGATTTTGCTCAACAACATCTGCGTATGCTCTCTGGCTTGTATGGCGTATTGCGCCCGCTGGATTTAATGCAGCCTTATCGTCTGGAGATGGGGATTCGCCTGGAGAATCCGCGCGGCAAAGATCTTTATCAATTCTGGGGCGATATCATTACCGATAAGCTCAACGAAGCGCTTGAGGCGCAGGGCGATCGGGTGGTGGTGAATCTGGCCTCCGAGGAATATTTTAAATCGGTGAAGCCGAAGAAACTGGATGCCGAACTGATTAAGCCCGTATTCCTTGATGAGAAAAACGGCAAGTTTAAGGTGGTAAGCTTCTACGCCAAAAAAGCGCGCGGACTGATGAGTCGTTTTATTATTGAAAACCGCTTAACGAAGCCGGAACAGCTTACCGCGTTTGACCGTGAAGGGTATTTCTTTGATGAAGAAACCTCCACACAAGACGAGCTGGTCTTTAAACGCTACGAGCAGTAACGACATCGCCGGATGGCGGTTACGCCTTATCCGGCCTACAAATCGGCACCACCCCATAGGCCCGGTAAGCGACAGCGCCACCGGGCGCAATGGTTACTGGCGGGTCATCATTAGCTTACGCAGGGCGGCAAAATCCGCAGGCAGATGATGTGAAAGCAACGGCAGATCGGCGCGTTCGGCGAGCGCTTCAGGCAATGCCAGCGTTTCTCCCAGAATGGACTCCACGCTTTCTTTAAACTTCGCCGGATGCGCCGTTCCGAGAAACAAGCCATACTCGCCAGGGTTTAACTGGTCGCGTAATGCCCGATACGCTACCGCCGCATGAGGTTCCGAGATATAACCTTTCGCTTTCAGCTCGCGCATCGTCTGTTGTGTCGTAGTGTCATCCACCGCCGCATAGCCCAGCTCAGTCAGACGCCAGATTTTACGGCGGAATAGCTCCTCCACACGCGGCCAGTTATTCGGCTGGCTGACATCCATCGCATTCGACAGGGTCGCCTGCGTCGCTTTTGGCGCCCACTTCCCGTCATGCAGAAAACGCGGCACCGTATCGTTAATGTTGGTGGCGGCGATAAAGCGTTTCACCGGTAGGCCTAACGACTTCGCCAGCAGTCCTGCCGTCAAATCGCCAAAGTTGCCGCTGGGTACGGAGATCACCAGTTGGTTACGCGCCCCCTGCGGCAGTTGCGCCACGGCTTCAAAGTAGTAGCAAATTTGCGCCAGCAGGCGGCTGATATTAATCGAATTAGCCGAATTCAACCCCAGCGCCGTTTTCAGTTCTTCGTCATCAAATGCCTGTTTCACCAGCGCCTGGCAAGCGTCGAAATCGCCGTCGATCGCCACGGTCTCAATGTTGCCGCCCAGCGTACAGAACAGTTTTTCCTGCAACGGACTGATTTTACCGCGCGGGTAGAGAATGACGACCCGCACATTTTCCAGGCCATAGAACGCGTGAGCCACCGCCGCGCCGGTATCGCCTGACGTTGCGGTCAGAATCGTCACCGGTTTATCGCCGCTGATATGCGTCAGCATTTGCGCCATAAAACGCCCGCCGAAGTCTTTAAAGGCCAGCGTCGGACCATGGAACAGCTCCAGGCAGCCGACATCACTTTCTACCTGCGCTACCGGCGCCGGGAAAGCAAACGCCGCGCGGACGCGCTCTTCCAGAATTTGCTGCGGTATTTCATCGCCAATAAATGCCGAGAGGATCTTTGCGCTACGGCTGACAAAGTCCTGGTTGAGCATCTCATCAATTTCCGTCAGGCTAAACTCCGGCAGATCGTGCGGAAAAAAAAGTCCCTGCTGTTTGCCCAGCCCTTGCGTGACGGCCTGCGCAAAGCTGACCTGCTCATTATGGTCTTTCAGATTATAGAGTTTCATTGATTATCCCACTACTCGTGCGCCCGCCGTATCCAGCCGACAAATATGAACGAAGCCTTCCTGATTTTGCAGATAATGTTTGCTCAGCCAGTCCGCGACGCGCTGCGCCGTCTCCGGTTTATCGCATAGCGCAAACAGCGTCGGCCCCGATCCGGAAATCCCGCTCGCCAGCGCGCCGATCTCCGACACCGCCTGCCGCGCCTGGCTAAAGCCCGGCAGTAAACGCGCGCGGTATGGTTCGGCAATAACATCTTTCATCAGCGCGGCGGCAAGCTGCGGCTGCCGCGAGTAACAGGCGTGAATAAAACCGGCCAGATGCCGTCCATGCGCAATGCAATCCTGACGGCGATACTGCGCAGGCAAAATGGCCCGTGCTTCTGCGGTGGAAACTTTAATGCCCGGATAAGCCAGTACCCATAGCCACTCATCAAAGCCCGGCACCTGCTGACTAATAATGCCGTTTTCTTCAATCATCAACTGCATACCGCCAAGAAAGCACGGCGCGACGTTATCGTAATGGATGCTGCCGGAGATACGGCCTTCCAGCTCGCCCATCAGCGCCAACAGACGCGTGTCGTTTAACGGTTTGCCGCAGTGCTCATTCATCGCGACCAGCGCGGCGACGACGGAACAGGCGCTGGACCCTAACCCGGAACCAATCGGCATATTTTTTTCCAGCGTCATCGCCACCGGGATGGTTTTCCCCAATGCCTGGCAAAAACGTTCCCAGCACTGATAAACAATATTTTCACGCGGCTCCGGCGGCAGTTTATCGGCAAATCGCCCCAGGTTATGCAGACGGAAATGATCCGCTGCTTCAACGGATACCACATCGCCCAGCAACGTGCCGTCAACGGGTGTGACGGCCGCGCCCAACACGTCGAAACCGACGCTCATGTTCGCGCTGGAAGCCGGGGCATACACTTTCACCATGTTAAACTCCTAACTTCCATGAGAGGGTCCGTAACAGATCGGCAAACACGCCCGCCGCCGTCACATCATTGCCTGCGCCGTAGCCGCGCAGCACCAACGGCAAGGGCTGATAATAATGGCTGTAGAACGCCAGCGCGTTTTCACCGTTTTTCACTTTGAAGAGCGGATCGTTACCATCAACTTCGGCAATCTTCACGCGGCACACGCCATCCTCTTCGATATTGCCCACATAGCGCAATACCTTACCTTCATCACGAGCTTTCGCCACACGGGCGGCAAACGCGTCGTCAAGCTGCGGCAGATGCGCCATAAAGGCGGTCACATCGCCGGAGGCGTCAAACTCGTCCGGCAACACCGGTTCAATCACGATATCGGAAAGCTCCAGCTCGCGGCCCGTCTCGCGGGCGAGGATCAACAGTTTACGCGCCACATCCATACCGGAAAGATCGTCGCGCGGATCGGGTTCGGTATAGCCCATCTCGCGCGCCAGAGCGGTCGCCTGTGAGAGACTCATCCCCTCTTCCAGTTTACCGAAAATAAAAGAGAGCGACCCGGAAAGAATGCCGGAAAATTTTTGCAGTTCATCACCCGCATTCAGCAGGTTTTGCAGGTTTTCGATTACCGGCAAACCGGCGCCGACGTTGGTGTCATACAAGAATTTGCGCCGTGATTGCGCGGCGGCGAAACGTAGCTGATGGTAGTAGTCCATCGACGAGGTGTTCGCTTTCTTGTTCGGCGTCACCACATGGAACCCTTCGCGCAGGAAGTCGGCATACTGGTCGGCCACCGCCTGACTGGAGGTACAATCAACAATCACCGGATTGAGTAGATGATATTCTTTCACCAGGCGAATTAAACGTCCCAGATTGAACGGCGCGTTCGCTTGCGCCAGTTCCGCCTGCCAGTTGTCCAGATTCAGGCCATGCACATTGGTTAGCAACGCCTTTGAGTTCGCCACGCCGCACACGCGTAGATCGATGTGCTTGTTCTTCAGCCAGGTTTGCTGACGTTTAAGCTGTTCCAGTAGCGCGCCGCCGACGCCGCCGACGCCAATGACAAACACTTCAATCACCTGATCGGTATTGAACAGCATCTGGTGCGTTACCCGCACGCCGGTGGTGGCATCGTCGTTATTCACCACCACAGAAATGGAACGCTCAGAAGATCCCTGAGCGATCGCCACGATATTGATATTAGCCCGCGCCAGCGCGGCGAAGAATTTCGCTGAAATGCCGCGTAGCGTGCGCATACCGTCGCCGACAACAGAGATAATCGCCAACCGCTCCGTAACCGCCAGCGGCTCCAGCAGCCCCTCTTTCAGCTCCAGATAGAACTCATCCTGCATCGCACGGCGGGCACGCGCGCAGTCACTCTGCGGCACACAGAAGCTGATGCTGTACTCAGAGGAGGACTGGGTAATGAGCACCACCGAGATCCCGGCGCGAGACATGGCGGCGAAAACACGCGCCGCCATCCCAATCATCCCTTTCATTCCCGGGCCGGAGACGCTAAACATCGCCATGTTGTTAAGGTTAGAGATCCCTTTAACCGGCAGATTATCATCGTCGCTGGACGCGCCGATCAGCGTTCCTGGCGCCTGCGGATTGCCGGTATTTTTAATCAGACAGGGGATCTGGAACTGGGCGATAGGCGTTATGGTGCGAGGGTGAAGGACTTTAGCGCCGAAGTAAGAGAGCTCCATCGCTTCCTGGTAGGACATCGATTTCAACAGCCTGGCGTCCGGCACCTGGCGCGGGTCACAGGTATACACGCCATCGACGTCAGTCCAGATTTCACAGCAGTCAGCGCGTAAACAGGCGGCCAGCACGGCGGCGGAATAGTCGGAACCATTACGGCCCAGCACCACCAGTTCACCCTTTTCATTACCGGCAGTAAAGCCCGCCATCAGGATCATGTGATCGGCCGGGATCTGGCTGGCGGCGATACGGCGAGTCGATTCCGCGATATCGACGGTAGATTCAAGGTAATGGCCCACCGCCAGCAGTTTTTCTACCGGATCGATCACCGTGACGCGATGTCCACGCGCCTCCAGGAGTCCCGCCATAATCGCGATCGACATTTTTTCGCCACGGCAAATCAGCGCGGCGTTGATGCTATCCGGGCACTGACCCAGCAGGCTGATACCATGCAAAACATGTTTGATCTGAGCGAATTCTTGTTCGACAACCATTTTCAACCGTGCAAGCGGGAATCCCGGCTGCGCGCTGGCAAGTCCTGCGAGCAGGTCAGAAAAAATACGTTCGGCATCGCTGATATTCGGCAAAGCATCCTGGCCGCCGATAGTTTTTTCAATCATCGCCACCAGATGGTTGGTAATTTTCGCGGGGGCGGAAAGTACGGTCGCTACCTGCCCTTGCCTGGAATTGCTTTCCAGAATATCGGCAACACGCAGAAAACGTTCTGCATTTGCCACTGATGTACCGCCGAACTTCAACACTCGCATGGTTGTTACCTCGTGATCTCTGGTCGAAAAAAAAGCCCGCACTGTTCAGGTGCGGGCTTTTTTCTGTGTTTCCTGTACGCGTCAGCCCGCACCGTTACCTGTGGTAATGGTGATGGTGGTAATGGTGGTGGTGCTGATGCGGTTCATGGATGTTGTGTACTCTGTCATTTTTATTTGTCTGTCTTGTATTCCTATATTGGTTAAAGTATCTGCCCGCCTAAGTCAATAAATTTTTAAATTGATCACATTCCGAAACTTGTTCATGTGCTGCTGGCGATATATTTATTTTCAATCAATTTCCCCTGTTATGATCTCTTGCAACCAGACGTAATCTCTTATTATTTTAAAAATTACAACACGTTATTTTGTTAGTTTTTTTTCAATATCATGGACCAAACGGTGCAACATTGCCGTATCTCGCTGTCCCAGCAGGCCGATTCGCTGTTGTAGCCAGTCGGTTAATTTGTGGTCATCGGCCGCCTCCAGAGTGGTTAGCAGGCGTAAAAGGCGCGCGCGTAACGCCTGTAACTGCGATTCATCAGCAATATCAACGGATTCCGGGGTCTGTTGCATTAAACCTGCTAATTGATAGCAATACACCATGACCGCCTGACCCAGATTGAGCGAAGGGTAATCCGCCGCCATCGGCACGCCGGTCAATACATCCGCCAGCGCCAGCTCGTCGTTGGTCAGACCGGAATCCTCACGGCCAAAAACCAGCGCGGCATGACGCATCCAGCGTGATTTTTCCTGTAATAAGGGAACCAGTTCAGCGGGCGAAGCGTAGTAATGAAATTTTGCCCGGCTGCGGGCTGTCGTCGCTACGGTAAAATCCACATCGTGGAGCGCGTCGGCAAGGGTGTGGAAAACCTCAATATTATCAATAATATCTCCAGATCCATGTGCGACCCAACGGGTAGCGGGCTCTAGGTGCGCCTGGCTGTCGACAATACGCAGGTCAGTAAATCCCATGGTCTTCATAGCCCGGGCGGCTGCGCCGATATTTTCCGCTCTGGCGGGAGCGACAAGAACGATTGTTACACGCATTTCATTACTCTTTTTGACTAATTTACAGGAAATTAGCTGGCGTTTGTAAGCATATTACGCTTCGCAAATTTACAAAATTTTAACGGATATCACTGAAAAAGCATTTTTGATTTCGTAAAAGACGCTACACTATTGCGTATCTGTACTATTGCTGTTTATGTTAACAGAACATCGTTATCCTGCTGTTTATTTAGGATAATTTAATTTAAAATAGATCCTGTTCTTTGGATTCATCGCATTTATTAGTTGGCTTACGTAACTAGTTGGAATATTGCAAATTTGTGATGAAAGCTAGCATTTAGCTACGATGATTTCATCAAACTGTTAACGTGCTACAATTGAACTTGATATATGTCAACGAAGCGTAGTTTTATTAGGTGTCCGGTACGTCTTAGCCTGTTATGTTGCTGTTAAAATGGTTAGGATGACAGCCGTTTTTGACACTGTCGGGTCCAGAGGGAAAGTACCCACGACCAAGCTAATGATGTTGTTGACGTTGATGGAAAGTGCATCAAGAACGCAATTACGTACTTTAGTCATGTTACGCCGATCATGTTAATTTGCGACATGCATCAGGCAGGTCAGGGACTTTTGTACTTCCTGTTTCGATTTAGTTGGCAATTTAGGTAGCAAACATGCAGACCCCGCACATTCTTATCGTTGAAGACGAGTTGGTAACACGCAACACGTTGAAAAGTATTTTCGAAGCGGAAGGCTATGATGTATTCGAAGCGACAGATGGCGCGGAAATGCATCAGATCCTCTCTGAATATGACATCAACCTGGTGATCATGGATATCAATCTGCCAGGGAAAAACGGTCTCCTGTTAGCGCGTGAACTGCGTGAGCAGGCTAATGTTGCGCTGATGTTCCTGACGGGCCGCGATAACGAAGTCGACAAAATTCTCGGCCTCGAAATCGGCGCGGATGATTACATCACCAAACCGTTTAATCCACGCGAATTGACCATCCGTGCCCGTAACCTGCTGTCCCGTACCATGAACCTGGGTACCGTCAGCGAAGAGCGTCGTAGCGTTGAAAGCTATAAGTTCAACGGTTGGGAACTGGATATCAACAGCCGTTCACTGATCGGCCCGGACGGCGAGCAGTATAAACTACCGCGCAGCGAGTTCCGCGCGATGCTGCACTTCTGCGAAAACCCTGGCAAAATTCAGTCTCGTGCCGAGCTGCTGAAAAAAATGACCGGACGCGAGCTGAAGCCGCATGACCGTACTGTTGACGTCACCATTCGTCGTATTCGTAAGCATTTCGAATCCACGCCGGATACGCCGGAAATCATCGCCACCATTCACGGCGAAGGTTATCGCTTCTGCGGCGACCTGCAGGATTAATTCGGCCCAGGCGCCAAACCGTAAAAACAGCCGGTAAGTTATTCTTACTGGCTGTTTCTTATGCTCCCCTTCCGCTAAGCGGCCCCGCTTTCCCTCCTGACCTGCCGTTATGACGTACTCTTTTACATAAAAATTGTCGTATAGCGCTGTTTATCTCAGCTTGCGAAAGTTAAGGTAGTTTGTGTATTTACATTAAAGAGTAATACACGGGATTTGTTGGTCCCCAAAAATTAAGGGGATGCTCACAGGACGTGAGGTTTCACAGGATGAAAAAATCACCATTATGCTGCTACCTGTTTTGTGCAGCGATGTCAGCTTCATCAGCCGCGCTGGCTGCTACCGCGCCGGTCTCCGCAGGCGTTATTCATTTCAAAGGCCAGATTGTCGAATATGGTTGTAATCTTGCGCCTCACGATCGCAATATCGAGGTATCATGTTTGCGGAATCCCCCATTTGCAGACAGTCGCCACACCGTCTGGAAACGCTATTTCGTTGATGAATGGAATCGCCACGGTACGGCACGTGTCGTTAAAAGATCATCCGGAGATTCAAAGCCTGATCGTCCAGTACCGCTAACCGCTTATGGCTCCCGACGGGAGGAGTTCCGGCAGGCGGCGATTTCGCTCAGTAAAACGCCGCCCGCTTGCATTTTGTACTTTTCTCTCATTCGTATCCTCCAACAGCGATGTTCATCGCTTCGCTATCCTGTACGCTCTACGCGCTCGTTAAGCACGGTACCTATGATAGCTGTCATAAAATGATTGCAAATAAAATCATCACATTTACTATGGTTAACCTTAAAAACAGCGTTGTCGCTCATGCATTGATAAGGTGAATACATTGACTTAAATATTCTTGTTGGCTATTTTAATTTACTTAATTATAATTTAAGTGAATATTAAATTTATGTTTACCTTTTAATAGTCAACCACTTTATCAGCCATAATAATGGGGAAGATATGAAGCAGTTAAACGGCGGGAATGTGTATCGTCCCACAGGGAAAGAAAAAAACCTGCAAGCCATTTTAAATATTCATCGGCACGTTATTCAAAACATCTCCCCTGTCACTATTACGGCCGGTAAAACCCTGGATATCAAGATTGATAATCAATCCCACATCCTGTTAATCACTAAAGGCGCTATTAAAGTATGTCGGCGTATCGACAGTATTGTAATGGGCTGTGGTGTCTCGCCAATGATTTTAGGCCTTGTAGATGCCTATGCCGACTTATACCAGTTAGAAGAGAATTCAGACGTCTTTTTTATCGCCGAAACCACCTGTGAATATTATCCTGTCCCAGTAAAAGATTTTGTGGAAATAGCCGATGAAAAGCATCTCTGGCGTGACATTTCGAACATCCTGATGTACCGCATTGCTTTCATGAGTAACCGTGACAGAAACCTTATCGGGCAGGACGCCTATAGCCAGATAAAAGCGCTGTTACTTGAACTGTGGTCGTATCCTGAAAGCTCACGATTTGAGATCAACGCACAGAACTTCATACAGCAGAGAACCGGGCTTTCACGCAGCCGTATCATGCAGGTACTTTCAGAATTAAAAGCGGGGAACTATATAAAAATACTGCATGGAAGACTGTTAGAGCTTCGAAACCTGCCGGTTTCATTTTAAATGAACAAGCGTCGTATATTATTAAAAATAAAGCAATATAGAGTTAAATAAATCCTCCAGGAAATAATAACTATTATCAAAAAAGAGATCTTGCTCTATAAATCCAGTCATCTACCGTACTTCTTTAGTGGTATTTTATTAAACTTTGTTACCGGGTCCGAAACTGGACTGCCGTTCAATATTGCATCAGAATTTTTATTGAGTTCATAGTTGATATACGTAGAATAGCCGCCTGCTTATCTACAGAACAGAAAGAAGCGCATACAGAGTAAAATATAATATTTTATTTTATATAGCTATCTTTATTTTTCAGCGAATAGAATCAGGCAACAATTAATATGTTTAATAAGAAAATTATCATCCTGGCAATGTTAACTGCCGTAGCATCCACACCGGTATTTGCCCAGAACACGATTACGTTCAATGGCAAAATTTACGATCAGGCGTGTACGGTTCAGGTTAATGGCTCCACGGATACCACCATTGATTTAGGTAATTACAGCAAAGAACGCATCGCGGAAAAAGGCGCCACAACCGATTACGTGCCGTTTACCGTAAGCCTGGTTAGCTGCCCGGAAGCAGGGACTGGCGTACCGACCCAGGCCATGTTCCGCTTCCACGGCGCAACAGATGATTCCAACCCAACGTACTTCAAAAACGCGGACGAAGGATCGGAAACGGGCGCCGCGGGTGTCGGTATTTCTATTCAGAACGCTTCACATAGCGATGTGACAGATAACACGGATGATGCCGCAGTAAGCCTGCCAACCGACGGCTCGACAGCAGACTTTACCTATTACGCCGCCATGGCAAACGATGGTTCCGCAACCGTAACCGGTGGAGATGTTAGCACTCAGGTTACGTATACCGTTTCGTATCAGTAAGGCATTCTCATCCTGATGTGGACAGGCAGGATGCCAGTCCATAGCGTAAAACATCTTTACAGAGTAAAAAATGAAACACATAAAGAAATCCGTGTTGGTCGTATTACTGACAAGCCATGTTGCCCATGCCAGCATTGTTGTTGGCGGAACCCGACTGGTTTTCGACGGCAATAATGATGAGTCGTCAATCAATGTAGAGAATAAAGACAGCAAAGCGAATCTTGTTCAGTCATGGTTATCGGTTGCCGATCCCCAGGTCACAAATAAGCAGGTGTTTATTATCACCCCGCCTCTTTTTCGCCTTGATGCCGGGCAAAAGAACAGTATTCGGGTTATTCGCTCTGGCGCCCCTCTACCTGCAGATCGGGAGTCTATGTACTGGCTCAATATTAAGGGTATTCCTTCTATTGATGATAATGCCTCCGCGAACCGCGTGGAAATCTCCATTAATACCCAAATAAAGCTTATTTATCGACCGCCAGCATTAACCAAATCAACGCCTGATAGCCAGAGCCAACAATTAAAATGGCAGACGGCAGGGGATGTTATTACCGTAAATAACCCTACCCCCTATTATATGAACTTTGCCAGTGTGACGCTTAACAGCCATGAAGTGAAATCAGCGACCTTCGTTCCGCCAAAATCATCAGCGTCATTTAAATTGAGTTCGACTGCCGCCCCTCATGGTACGGTAACGTGGCGATTAATCAGCGATTATGGGATGAGTTTAGAGCCGCATTCCGGTTCATTCTAGCCATTAACGACTTCACTTTACTTTTACCCTTTCAGGACTTTTACTGTGCAATTCTCCAGAGTAGAGCCCCGTTCTCAATTAGCGTTATCGTTTCTCTTTATATGCTGATCCATAAAACCAGCGTTAGCGCATGATCATTTTAATCCATTATCGTTGGAAAATGATGAACCGGGCGTGGAGAATGTCGATCTATCGGTTTTCGAAAAGGGGGGCAGGCAGAAGGCACCTATAATGTTGATATTTATATTAATAACACTAATGTTGAAACAAAAAATATTGCCTTTAAAAATAAAAAATCAGCAGATAATAAGCTCTCCCTACAGCCATGTCTTAGCGTTGAACAACTCAAGCAGTGGGGCGTAAAAACAGAAAACTTCCCCGAGCTTAAAAATGACCCAAACGGGTGTACCGATCTTAGTCTGCTGGCTGGCGCTGTAGCAAAGTTTAATGTCATCGGTAACCGGCTGGATTTAGCGATCCCTCAAATCGCGTTGATCGCCGACCCGCGAGAATTCGTCCCTACCAGCAAATGGGATGAAGGCATTAATGCTTTTTTGCTGAACTACAGTTTTACCGGATCGCAGGATCACGATATTGATGAAAACCGGACGGAAAATAGCGAATACGCTAACCTGCGCCCTGGTATTAACATTGGCGCATGGCGTTTTCGTAACTACTCAACCTGGAATCATGATAGCGATGGGCAAAATAGCTGGGATTCTGCCTACACCTATGTTTCTCGCGATATCGAATTTTTAAAAGGACAGCTGATCGCCGGGGAAAATAACACGCCCGCAGACGTCTTTGACAGTATTTCATTTAAGGGCGTACAGATCTCTTCTGATGACGATATGTTGCCGGACAGTATGAAAGGGTTCGCCCCGGTCATTCGCGGGGTGGCCAAAAGCAGCGCGCAGGTAACCGTTGAACAAAACGGTTATACCATCTACAAAACTAACGTTCCGGCGGGCCCATTCGCCATCAACGATCTTTATCCAACCGGCGGTTCGGGCGACCTGTACGTCACCATCAAAGAATCCGATGGTTCTGAACAGCATTTCATTGTGCCCTACGCCAGCGTTCCGGTATTACAGCGTGAAGGCCACCTGAAATACGACTTGACGGTAGGCCGCACGCGTTCATCAGATACGCATTCCGCGCAACAGAATTTCGCAGAACTGACGGCCTTATACGGATTAGCAGGCGGCGTAACCGCCTATGGCGGAATAGAGAGTACGCTGAGCAATGATGTTTATCATGCGGCGCTCATCGGGACAGGCTTAAACCTTGGCGATCTGGGCGCATTGTCTTTAGACGTCACCAACTCATGGTCAAAAATTAAAGCAGGCGATGTGGTTAGCGATACGCTTACCGGACAGTCCTGGCGTATTCGTTACAGCAAAGATATTCAGTCAACAGGCACCAATTTTACTGTCGCCGGTTACCGTTATTCGACCAAAGATTACTACGCTCTTGAGGATGTGCTGGATACCTATAGCGATAATAGTCACTATGATCATGTCCGCAATCGCACCGACCTGTCGTTGTCGCAAGACATTATCTACGGTTCCATTTCACTCACTTTATATAATGAAGATTACTGGAATGACACTCATACCACATCATTAGGTATTGGCTATAACAACACATGGCATAACGTAAGCTATGGCATTAACTATTCTTATACGCTGAACGCCGATAATACTCAGGATGAAGACGACGATACGGAAGACAGTAATGACCAGCAAATTTCAATCAATATTAGTATTCCGTTAGATGCCTTTATGCCGTCAACGTATGCCACCTACAATATGAACTCCGCGAAAGACGGCGATATCACGCATACTGTCGGTTTAAACGGCACAGCGCTGGCACAGAAAAATCTCTCATGGAGCGTTCAGGAAGGTTATTCCTCTCAAGAGAAAGCCACCAGCGGTAATGTGAGCGCAACCTATAACGGGACGTATGCGGATATTAACGGCGGGTATAGCTACGATAATCATATGCGTCGCCTGAATTATGGCGTTCAGGGCGGCGTACTGCTACATCGAAATGGCCTGACACTATCCCAGCCAATGGACGACACCATCATATTGGTTAAAGCCCCTGGCGCAGCAGGTGTCCCCGTGAATAACGAAACGGGCGTGGACACCGATTTTCGGGGTTATGCCGTCGTACCTAATGCTTCGCCTTATCATCGTAATGAAGTGTCTTTAGATACGACAGGCATTAGAAAAAATATTGAGCTCATTGATACCAGTAAAACGCTGGTGCCTACCCGTGGCGCGGTGGTCAGGGCTGAATATAAAACCAATATTGGCTACAAGGCATTGATGGTATTAACCCGCATAAACAATCTGCCTGTTCCTTTTGGCGCGACCGTCTCGTCTTTAACAAAACCAGACAATCACAGCAGTTTTGTTGGTGATGCGGGGCAAGCCTGGTTAACCGGACTGGAAAAACAAGGGCGGTTATTAGTGAAGTGGGGGCCAACAGCAGCAGACCGGTGTCAGGTCTCTTATCGTATACCGAGCTCCCCCTCCGCTTCTGGCGTAGAAATCTTACACGAGCAATGCCAGTGATTCTGGTGGGATAAAAGATGAATATGAACAGATTTGCTGCATTAGCCGCCCTGTTAACGTTCACGGGTCTGGCATCATGGTCGCCCTCGATCAGCGCGGCATACAATACCGCAGATGCCGTAGACATTAACGTTACGGGATTAATTTATGCCGATCCGTGTACCGTGACGGTACCTGACACGATCTCTCTTGGGCAATATGCCCGGGCGGATATCGCTGTGGCCGGTGGCAATACCGCCACCATTCCTTTCACCATAAAAATGACGAATTGCCCGGCAACGACCACAAAAGCCGCGATTTCATTTAACGGCGTACCTTATCCCGATCCGAATTATGCTTCTGCGATTTACGCAAACAGCGCGGCCAATCCGGCGCAGGATTTAGGATTACAGCTTTTTAACCTGGACAGTAAAAGTCTGGTTAATCTGGCCAATAACGTCACTTACACGGTGGATATCAACAGTAATACCCATGAAGCCAATTTGCCTGTCGCCGCAAGGATGTATACCCCGTATGGAAAAGTCACGGCAGGGGATTTCACGTCCGTTGTGACGATCACTATCGCATGGCAATAATATTTTTCTATTTCACCTGATATAAAAGCAGGAATTTTTCATGAGAAGGTTATATCTGGCGCTTATTCTGCTGTTCGCGTATTCCGGTCATAGTTACGCCTCCTGTAAACGTTCCGGTAATGAAGGCGCGATCACTATCACCCCGCCGTCGCAGCTTGTGGTGGATAGCCACGCCTATACCGCAGGCGAAGTGTTGTGGCAATCGGGCTGGGTTTCCACCTCCGAAGTCACAATGGATGGCTGTAGTCGCGATTATAAGGTCGGTTTTTATATGAACCCGGTAGCGCGCAGTCAAATACATCCGCGACAATCAATGCGAATGACGGGAACAACACGCCGGTATTTAGCACCGGGATTTCCGGCGTGGGCATTGCGATTAAAACCCAAACGAATGCTGGCCCTTACGATAATGTCATGCCAATCGATAATACGTACCATAATGGCGATGGCAATAAAACCCACCATGCGATGGCCCCCGCCTACAATGTTGAACTGGTCGCCTTAGGCGGTCCGATCACCTCCGGTACCGCGACATTCCAAAGCCCACTGGCACGTGTATCCTTTCGCGATAGCGCAACGGAAAGCTCTGGCGGCGATATCCTGACCCATCTGTATTTGGGTAATACGCAATTGATCATGAAAGCGATGGGATGTCGGGTAGAAACACCTGCCATCACCGTTGATTTAGGCAGCGTCAATTTAGGCAGTTTCGCTAACAGTCAAACCGCGGGCACAGGCAAGCAGGATATCTTATTGACCTGCGAACAAGGCACCGCTATCTCCGCATCGTTAAGCGCCCAACCGGCCAGCGGAAATAACCCTGATAATTCAGTCATCCAGTTGAGCAATGCAAGCGCGCCAACCAGCGCAACCGGCGTTGGCGTACAGTTGGGTATTCAGGCGCCGGACTCTGGTTTCTTTACCGACAGTTTGCCAATCAATCAAAAAATTGATCTCTTTACTCACACGATTACCACCAATGCCGATGGCAGCCAGACGGTTAACGGCGGAACCATGAATATGTCGACCACCCTGAAAATTAGCGCGCGCTACTATAAAACCGCCGCCACGGTAACGGCCGGGCAAGCGAATGCCACGGCAACATTAAACCTGACCTATAACTGACGGCATCACATTTTCTGGCGCTGCGCGGGAAAACGTTAACGCGCGCGCCCGTTAGATTTATTTCCACAAACGTAATTCGTCATCTTTTACTGGCGGTAATGACTTACGTTGCTGACAAGAGAGCGAATACCAGTCCAGATGGCGCGTCAGGAACATCACGCCGCCAAGCGCCAGTAGCAGAACGCCGGTACCCAGAAGCAACGAGCTATCTTCCGAACGCAGTAACCCCCACATCACGCCATCCAGCGCCAATAACGCTAACGTAAACAGCACGCTATTGCGCCATCCTTTCAGTACCGCCTGCAAATAAACGCTATTCATCAACGCGCCCACTAGGCTTGCGGCGATCCAGGCTGGCGTGAAACCGATATGTTCCGACAGTGCCAGCAACAGCAGGTAGAACATCACCAGCGATAACCCTACCAGCAGATACTGCATCGGGTGTAATCGCTGTCCCGTCAGGGTTTCGAAGACAAAGAAAGCCATAAACGTTAGCGTAATCAACAAAATGGCATATTTCGTCGCTCTGTCCGTCAGTTGATACTGATCGGCTGGCGTCGATACAGCGACGCTAAACGCCGGTAAGTTGTCCCAATCCACCTTTTGCGCATCAGCAAACTGTTCGCCGAGATTCGTGGCAAACCGGCTGGTTTGCCACTGAGCCTGAAATCCTGAACCGCTGATTTCGCGTTTACCGGGAAGAAAATCCCCCACAAAATTTGGGTGCGGCCAGTTACTGGTCAGGGTCATTTCACTGCTACGCCCGACAGGAACCAGTGAAAAGCTGCCGGTTCCGCTTAAATTTAACGACATCGCCAACGTCAGGTTGCGCGTCGCCCACTGACTGTCCGGTAGCGGGATATGAATGCCCTCTCTACTTTCCGGTAAGCCGGTCCCCGGTTCTACAGTGAGCATTTCACCATTCACCTGCGGCGCTTTTACTGCGCTGATACCGCGCGCATCGCCGACGCCCACGACGATAAAGGGCTTTCCAAGGGTAATATTCGGTCTGTTCAGCTCATGCAGACGGGCCACATCAAACTCTGCCTTTATCGCCATATCGGTATGCCACACCTGCCCCTGATAAATACCTATTTTTCGCGCTTCAACGTTTTGATTGCCTTCGACCAATAGCGACTCCGGCAGCCAAAAATAGAGATAGCTGCGCTTATACTGAACCTCTTTCTCCTCTTCCAGCACGGTATAGAGCTCTGTCACCGGAACCGCCACCAGCGGGCCGACAACCTTTTGCGGGCCGCTGGTACTCTGACGAATAGCGGCTTCTACATGGCTTCGATAATCAGCACGCTCCACGATGGTGTGCCGTACCATCATCAGGGGAATTAACAGCAGGATCATGGCGCCGCCTAACGTAATCATTTTCCACAACAGGGGGGATTTCAACATAGCGTTCTCCTTTGCAATGCCAGCAGTGTAAGAACGCGATGTGGGGAGAATTTGAAGTTATGTGAAGTGACGGTGAAGTGTCAACGAGGCCAGCACGCCGCCTTCGGGACGGTTGCACAACGTCACCTCACCGTTGAGGAGCCGCGCCGCCTCGCTGACAAACGCCAGCCCAAGCCCGCTGCTTTTACGCCCGTTTTCACGGGGCAACGAATAGAATCGGTCGAAAATGCGCGGCAGCGCAAAATCAGGAATACCACAGCCGGAATCCGTCACCTGCAGGATCGCTTTCTCTCCCATCGGCTGAGCGCTTAATGTGATAACGCCATTTTCAGGCGTAAAGTCGATGGCATTGTCCAACACATTGCCCAGCGCCTGCGCCAGAAGCTCCGCGTCGGCGACGACAACCAGCGAGGAAGGACGTAGAGTAAGCGTGATCTTTTTTGCCGCCAACTGAATACTGCGCGCCTCGCTAAGCTGCGTAAATAGCTCATCAACAGCAACCGGCGCGAGAGGGATATCCTGTCGGTTTTCCAGCCGCGCCTGGCGCAGCAGGGTTTCTACCAGCGCCTGCATTCGCGTATTTTGCGCCAGTATATTCTCTGTAAAGCGGGTAACCACATCCGCGGGCGGTCCTTCACGCAGAATCTCCGCCGCGCCGCGTATCGCCGCCAGCGGACTTTTCAGCTCATGAGTCAACGCATACACGTACTGCTCAATGTCATTCTTGCCTTCCAGCTTAATGCGCATACTCTCCAGCGCCTGCGCCAGTTTACGCAGCTCGCTGCTGCCTAATGCAGGTAACGCAAGCGGGCGGTTTTCGGTGACGGAATCCGCATAGCGCGTCAACCGGGCGATGGAGCGGTTAATCCACCAGACCATCCCCGCGCCAATCGCCAGCGCAATTCCCAGTAAAACGGCGCTGGCCCACAGAATGCGCCGTTCGCTGCGCTTAATCACCGGCGCCATTGCCGCATTCGGTTTGCCGACAGTCAGGACGCCGATGATCCGTCCATCGCTGATTATCGGCGCGGCTACGTACATCACGGTGCTATTGGGATCGGCAGAATCTTTTGCCGTGCTGCGGGCGCCATACTGTCCGCGCAACGTAAGCCAGACGTCATTCCAGCGAGAATAATCCTGCCCCACCGCTTTGTTTTCCGAATCAAACAACACCTTCCCCTGCGCATCCGTCATGTAGACATGGTATTCATTACGCACTTTGACGATCCCGCTGATATTGGCGCGAAACGGGCGATGTTGCAGCTGGGCGAATGCTTTCGCCAACTGGCCGTCAGTCGGGTTGCCGGAAAGGAGATCGTCGCGGGCCAGCGCCGCCAGCAGCGTCGCGGTGTCAATCAGCGTCCCTTCCGTCGCGCGGCGGACGCCCGGCTTTATCTCCTGAACAAAGATAGACAGCACAAACACGGCGGCGACGGCGACAATAAGAAAGTAGCCCAGCAGCAAACGCATTCCGATGCGCATCAGATGCTCCTCAGGCTGTATCCCATTCCACGATGCGTGTTAATTGGCGAGAGATCCGGGTTGATCGCGCGTAGTTTAGCGCGCAGGGTTTTGATGTGCGTATCGACCGTCCGATCGAAGGTCTCTTGGGCATCAGACCAGACAATATCCATCAATTGCTGGCACGAGTACACGCGCTCCGGCGACAGCAGCAGGGTTTTAAGGAGCAGAAACTCATAACGCGTCAGCGAGAGCGGCGTACCAAACCAGGCGATCTGCGCCGCCGGTTCATTGAGATCAAAATGTCCGGTACGCACCACCGGCGACGGCGCAGCAAACTTTTTCACCCGGCGCAGCAGCGTGCGCACGCGGGCGCTCACTTCGCGCGGCGAGAACGGCTTGGCGACATAATCATCTGCGCCGATCTCCAGACCAAGCAATCGATCCACTTCATCGCTACGGGCAGTCAGGAAAAGAATCGGCAGCGCCGGATGACGCTCCAGCAACTGCCGACACAGCTCAAAGCCGCTGATATCCGGTAGTCCCACATCGAGAATCACCGCATCTGGCCGTTGCTGACGCGCTTTTTCCAGCGCGGGCAGCCCGCGAGCGAATAGCTCAACGGTAAACCCTTCCAGTTGCAGGGTGTAGATGAGCGTATCGGCGATTCCCTGTTCATCCTCGACTAACCAGACCTGCGGTTGCTGCATACGCTTTCCCTGTTATTGTCGCCACGGCATGACCGGCACCGCGCTGATGGCGTTCTTCGGCGACCCGTCGACCACTTTGTCGGAGTAGGCCAGATACGCCAGCGTGTTGCGTTTCTCATCATAGAAACGTACGACCTGTAATGACTTAAATATCAATGAGGTGCGTTTTTTGAAAACCACCTCTCCCTGCGCCTTGCCGTTCTTAATTTTGTCGCTCAGTTCAATAGGCCCGACCTGCTGACAAGAGATAGCGGCGTCAGACGTATCTTCCGCCAGCCCCAATCCGCCTTTTATGCCGCCCGTTTTCGCCCGGCTAACATAGCACGTCACGTTTTTGACATCAGGATCGTCAAAAGCTTCCACCACGATTTTATGGTCAGGGCCGAACATTTTAAATACCGTATCGACTGAACCAATTTGTTCCGCGCGGGCGCTCTGCCCCAGCAGCAACAAAATTGAGAAAAGTACTAAGCTCTTGTATTTCATATTGTTACCATTCATAAAAGCTACGTTGCGTAATTATTAGACATTCTAAAATAAAATGGTTATAGATCACAGGATTAGAATAATTACCTGTCACGTTGCCTAAAAAAAGCATTTAAGCTCAAAAAAAACACTGAATGCTAAAAGAACAAAAAATGCTATTATCCTCTTACCTGATATCGGGTGCTCGTTGTTGAAAGGATGGGGATATTTTATGGATCAGGCTGGCATAATTCGCGACCTGTTAATCTGGCTGGAAGGTCATCTGGATCAGCCGCTGTCACTTGACAATGTGGCGGCAAAAGCAGGCTATTCCAAGTGGCACCTACAGAGAATGTTTAAGGACGTGACGGGCCACGCTATTGGCGCTTATATCCGCGCCCGTCGTTTATCGAAATCAGCAGTGGCGCTGCGTTTAACCGCGCGTCCAATTCTGGATATTGCTCTTCAGTACCGCTTCGATTCTCAGCAAACCTTTACGCGCGCCTTTAAGAAACAGTTTTCCCAGACGCCAGCGTTGTATCGTCGCTCCCCGGAATGGAGCGCCTTTGGCATTCGCCCGCCATTACGGCTGGGCGAGTTTACCGTGCCGGAACATCAGTTCGTTACGCTGGAAGATACGCCGCTGCTTGGCGTCACGCAGAGCTATTCCTGCTCGCTGGAACAGATTTCCGACTTCCGCCACGAAATGCGCGTGCAATTCTGGCATGATTTCCTCGGTCATTCGCCAACTATTCCACCAGTGCTTTATGGGCTTAATGAAACGCGCCCCAGCATGGAGAAAGACGATGAGCAGGAAGTATTCTATACCACCGCACTGCCGCAAGAGCAGGCCGATGGCTATGTTCAGTCGGCGCATCCCGTGCTGTTGCAGGGAGGTGAATACGTCATGTTCACCTATGAAGGGTTAGGAACCGGCGTGCAGGATTTTATCCTGACCGTTTACGGCACCTGTATGCCAATGCTGAATCTGACCCGTCGTAAAGGGCAGGATATAGAGCGATACTACCCGTCAGAAGATACCAAAACCGGCGATCGCCCTATCAACCTGCGCTGCGAATTTCTGATCCCGATTCGCCGTTAACGCTGTAGCTCATCCAATGCAGGGGTGTCCAGATGCGAAACGTCCCCTGCGGTTTCTACCACCCAGCCAGACGCCAGCCACTGACTTTCCTGGTAATCGATACGGGAAATAGAGCAGTTGCGCAAACGTAACCGGCGTTCCGCCCAGGCGGGTAGTCCCAGGATAGTACTGACCAGACAGCCCAACGCGATACCGTGACTGACCAATAAAGGTCGGCTGCCCTGCGGTAGCTCCAGACAGGACGCCAGCGCGGCATGAACGCGATCGCTCAACTCCTGCATCGATTCCCCACCAGGAATGCGGCCATCCTGCGTGCCGTTGACCAGCTGACGACGCCAGCCCTCTTCTTCTTCCGTCAGCGAATCGATCTGGCGCTTTTCCAGCACGCCCATATCCAGCTCGCGCAGGCGGAAGTCAAAGGTAATATCACACCCGCACGCCTGGGCGATAATCTCCGCCGTGCGTTTTGTGCGGCCTAAATCGCTGCTGATGATATGGGTGATGCCGAGGCTGCGGGCGCGTTCTCCTACCTGCATGGCCTGCTGCTCTCCTTTTGCCGTCAGGGGACTGTCCGATTGGCCCTGAATACGTCGCTCGGCGTTCCACTGCGTTTCACCGTGGCGAACAAGGTATACCTGTAACATGTTTTTTTCCGTTATACTGCGATAAATTTTTAAAACTGAGCTTAATTATGCACCAGGTTATCTCTGCGACCACCAATCCTGCCAAAATTCAGGCAATTCTACAGGCATTTGAAGAGATTTTCGGCGAAGGATCGTGCCATATTACACCCGTCGCCGTCGAGAGCGGCGTACCGGAGCAGCCCTTCGGAAGCGAGGAAACGCGTGCTGGCGCACGAAATCGCGTGGGTAATGCGCGACGCCTGCATCCACAAGCTGATTTCTGGATTGGTCGCAAAGAGGGCGCCATTGGCGTATTTACCGCCGGAAAATTAACGCGCTCCAGCGTTTACTACCAGGCGGTGATCCTGGCGCTCAGCCCGTTTCATAACGCGGTGTATCGATAATTATTTGCGCTATGTTGTAGGCCTGATAAGCACAGCGCCATCAGGCATTTCGCGGCGATGTTGCCGGATGGCCGCTTCGTCTTATCCGGCCTACGAGCAAATCAGGCGCTTTTCAGCAGTATCTGCTCAAGCCAATGACGCAGTTCAACCGGCGCGGATTTCAGGCTGTTTGACCCGCGTGTGATGGTAGCGATGCCCGCCCCCAGCTCGGTTTTCAACTCGCGCTGGCTCATTTCGCCACGCAGCAACTCCTCAATAATGCGCACGCGCGTTCCCAGCGCTTCACGCTCGTCCGGCGTAAGCATCAGTTGTAATAAAGGCAGATGCAGATCCTCTGCATATGCCTGACGGAGTAACTCCACAAAACGAAGCCACTCCTGATTACGTTGTTCGGCGATAGCCGATGAATAAGGGGAATGCTGGGTCATGTTATACCGCCGTTTGTACTGTTACACGAGTACAAATGATAACATAACCCGTCTGCATTAATACCGTCGCTGCCACTCAGAGTCGCTCATTAAGGCCTCTTTCTGTCCCATAAAGTGGCGATAGTAAGCGTCATAGGCCAGAACGTTTTTCACGTAGCCGCGCGTTTCCGAAAAGGGAATGCTTTCGACAAACGCTACGGCATCGATACGCCCGGCGCTATTGCCAAGCCAGGTGCGCACGCGTCCCGGCCCGGCGTTATACGCCGCCGATGCAAAAATGCGGTTATTACCAAACTGCTGATAGACATACTGCAAATAGCTGGTGCCAATGTTGATGTTGGTCTCCGGCTCCAGCAGTTGGCCGGGGCCGCGGTAGTCCGGAATCGAAAACATTTTCACCGTATGGGTGGCCGTTCCCGGCATAATCTGCATTAAACCGCTGGCCCCTACCGGTGATTTTACTTTCGGGTTCCAGGCGCTCTCCTGGCGGGCAATCGCCATGGCATAGCTTTGTGAGATATCTTTTCCGCGGGTATAGCGGGTAAAAAGATCGTTATACGCCAGCGGGAAACGCTCCTCCAGATGATCCCACAGTTTTCCGGCGATCGTCGCCTGTACGCTCAGATCCCACCAGTGCTGGTTAAACGCATAGCGCGCCAGCTGCGCCTGTTCAGATTTACTACGGCTTTTTACCAGATTCGCCCATTCGCTGCGCGCCGTGTTATCCAGGTTCCAGTACATCAGCTCCCGTACACGCGCCATCTCCGGCCCCTGCGTCAACGCGCTGTTTACGTTGGCGGGCGCTTTATCGATTTTAAGCGTGTACTCTTCGCCTAAACGCTGCGCCGCGACCATCGGATAAAAACCGCGCTTCTGCATTAAAGCATGAAGGATCTCTTTCGCTTCGGCGTCACGACCGCGCTCCAGCAATAAATCCGCCTGCCAGTAACGCCACTCGTCTTTCTCTTTCGCCTCCATCGGCAGGCGGGCAAGCCAGGTATTGAGACCGCGACGATCGCCCATCCCCAGCGCCATACGCACGCGCCGCTCGATAAGCGACGTCGATTGCGAGCGCATAATCGCGTCATCGCGCCATTTCGCCTGCGCATCGGTCACATCGTTGCCCATCAGTCGCCAGGCAACGATATCGCGCAGCGCCTGCGTTTGTTCCTCATTAAGTTTCTGCGCCTGTACCAGCGAGGGGATCATCAGACGCGCATTTTCCGCGTCCTGGCGGGCGACGCTGGCAAACGCGACTTCCGCCATCTGGCGGGTAAAATCGGTGGCGCCGGTGGTGCGTGCAAAGGTCAACACGTTATTAGGGTCATTAGCGAGGGTAATGATCGCTGAGGCGATCGTTTGATATTCCGCCGGCATCTGTCCGGCCAGCACCGTAACCAGCCCCGTATTTCCGGCTTTCATCGCCAGCCGAATACGTTCCAGATACGCCAGCGGGTCTTGCTTGCCGGAGGCCCGCCAGACGCTGAACAGTTTATCGCAGGCATTCGGCTGACTTTTGCCGGTCAGCCAAAGGTCTTTCGCGCCCTGCCAGGCCGCTTCCGTTTGCCCGGTACTCCATTTCGCGTAGTAATAGTTACATTGCGCTTCCGTGGTGCCGGGTTTCTCCGGGCTAAACGCCAGCAAGCCGCGCCAGTCTTCACGACGCGCCAGCTCATTGACGAAGCGCGATTGCAGCGTACGCGCAGGCGGAAGCGTAGGATTGGCGCGCACAAACTGCGTGACGGCAATCGCCGGTTGGTTCATCAAATCGTCGGTGATCTTACGGTATTCCAGATACGGGTAGAGCGGATAATCTTTCAGACCCGGCATCATCTGCTCTACCACATCCATCTGGCGGTTGTCCCAGGCCTGCTTAATCTGCGCATAGCGGTTACGCTGCTCTTCCAGTGAGTCGGCCCGCGCGAGGTGACAAAAGGTCAACAGGCATACGCTGGCGGCGACGAGACGCCAGA
The DNA here is from genome assembly GCF_039650795.1 of Salmonella sp. K21076. NCBI lineage: Bacteria > Pseudomonadati > Pseudomonadota > Gammaproteobacteria > Enterobacterales > Enterobacteriaceae > Salmonella > Salmonella sp. K21076. The sequence goes on along the minus strand of NZ_JBCLYA010000050.1, from coordinate 304,284 downwards.
CAAATGGTTTGGCTCTATCCACAAGCACTTCCTCAATTGTTATCCAATGCAGCATCATGCCGCGTAATGAATTTATGCTAACCAGTCATAGCCATTTGCGCCACGTTACGGACACTTTTTTACTTTTATTGCGAGTGCGATCTGCTGGCTGGGCTTAGGCAGGGAAAAAGGCTACACTTCGCCTTTGAAATCTATTCACCATCACGATAAACATAGAGGCGAAGTCCAACGTGGCTCAATTCGTTTATACCATGCATCGTGTCGGCAAAGTGGTTCCGCCGAAACGTCATATTCTGAAAAACATCTCGCTGAGCTTCTTCCCTGGCGCCAAAATCGGCGTGCTGGGCCTTAACGGCGCCGGTAAGTCTACCCTGCTGCGCATCATGGCGGGTCTCGATAAAGATATCGAGGGCGAAGCGCGCCCGCAGCCCGGCATTAAGATTGGCTACCTGCCGCAGGAACCTCAGCTAAACCCGGAACACACGGTACGCGAGTCGATTGAAGAGGCCGTTTCGGAAGTGGTTAACGCCCTCAAACGTCTGGATGAAGTGTACGCGCTGTACGCCGATCCGGATGCCGACTTCGACAAGCTGGCCGCAGAGCAGGGCCGGCTTGAAGAGATTATCCAGGCGCACGACGGTCATAACCTGAACGTGCAGCTTGAGCGTGCTGCTGACGCCCTGCGTCTGCCGGACTGGGATGCCAAAGTCGAAAAACTGTCCGGCGGCGAGCGCCGCCGCGTGGCGCTGTGCCGTCTGTTGCTGGAAAAGCCGGACATGCTGCTGCTCGACGAACCCACCAACCACCTGGATGCCGAATCTGTTGCGTGGCTGGAACGTTTCCTGCACGACTTCGAAGGCACCGTCGTGGCGATTACCCACGACCGTTACTTCCTCGATAACGTCGCCGGCTGGATTCTGGAGCTTGACCGCGGCGAAGGTATTCCGTGGGAAGGCAACTACTCCTCCTGGCTGGAGCAGAAAGATCAGCGTCTGGCGCAGGAAGCGTCTGCCGAAGCGGCGCGCCGTAAATCCATTGAGAAAGAGCTGGAGTGGGTGCGTCAGGGCGCGAAAGGCCGTCAGTCGAAAGGTAAGGCGCGTCTGGCTCGCTTTGAAGAACTGAACAGCGTTGAGTATCAGAAACGTAACGAAACCAACGAACTGTTTATTCCACCAGGACCGCGTCTGGGCGACAAAGTCATTGAAGTCAGCAACCTGCGTAAATCCTACGGCGACCGCGTACTGATCGACGACCTGAGCTTCTCGGTACCGAAAGGCGCTATCGTCGGGATCATCGGGCCAAACGGCGTGGGTAAATCGACCCTGTTCCGCATGATGTCCGGTCAGGAGCAGCCTGATAGCGGCACCATTACGCTGGGTGAAACCGTCAAGCTGGCCTCGGTCGATCAGTTCCGCGACGCGATGGACAACAGCAAAACCGTCTGGGAAGAGGTGTCCGGCGGGCTGGATATCATGAAGATCGGCAACACCGAAATGCCAAGCCGCGCCTATGTAGGCCGCTTTAACTTCAAAGGCGTCGATCAGGGCAAACGCGTTGGCGAATTGTCCGGCGGTGAGCGTGGTCGTTTGCATCTGGCGAAGCTGCTGCAGGTGGGCGGCAACGTCCTGCTGCTCGACGAACCGACGAACGACCTGGATATCGAAACCCTGCGCGCGCTGGAAAACGCCCTGCTGGAGTTCCCTGGCTGCGCGATGGTTATCTCGCACGACCGTTGGTTCCTTGACCGTATCGCCACCCACATTCTGGATTATCAGGATGAAGGTAAGGTGGAATTCTTCGAAGGTAACTTTACCGAATACGAAGAGTACAAGAAACGCACTCTGGGCGCCGAGGCGCTGGAGCCGAAGCGTATCAAGTACAAGCGTATTGCCAAATAAACGTCTGAATGCCGGGTGGCGCTTGCGCTTACCCGGCCTACAAACCCAGCGATTCCAATACGTTGTGAAACTGTAGGCCTGATAAGACGCGGTAAGCGTCGCATCAGGCATTGGTTCTTATCCCTGCTCGCCCATCATCTCTTTCACCAGTTCCACACAGCGCAAAAAGCGGCCATCGTAATCAGCCTCTTTAACGTGAACGAACTCAATGTTGTTTTCTTTCAGCATCTCGACCAGCAGGTTCTGGAACGCTTTGCGATCCACTGAACTGCCCAGGCTTCGCAGTCCGTCAGCTATCCACGGCGTATTATTCTCCAGCAAAATCACCAGGTCGAAGCGATACTCGTCGATCAGCGCCTGGACAAACGGATGCTCGCGCCCTTCGTATTTTTTGCAAAATGCCTGGGTGGTGACGAAATCGGTATCGATAAACGCTACTTTATTCGCATATTTCACTGCAAAATCAATATATTGCGCATGACCCAGCGCAATTTTATCGTAGTCGGAATACTGTAACGCCATCTCATCGCCGCCCAGATGCGAAAAGACATAGTCGCGGCCATATTCCCAGGCGCTGGTGGTATTAAAAATATTGGCGAGCTTATTGACCAGCGTAGACTTGCCGCTTGATTCCCCGCCCAGAATCGCGACGGTACGCACGAAAAACGGCTTCACTTCGGTAGGAATATATTCCCAGTAACGAAACGGATTTTCGCGGATTTGCGCCCCGCTGATATTCATAAACGTGCGTTCAGGATCGACCAGCACCGTCTCAATCCCTAAATGCTCCAGGTACTGCGGCGCATCAGCCTCTTCGGAAGTGTAGATCCAGCTCGGCTGTATTCCCTTCTCTGCCATAAACGCTTTAATGCCGTTGCTCCAGACGTCCCAGCCATGCGGATAAGGTTCCATCCCCTCTTCATTAAAGGCGTGGATGCGAATATTTTTTTGGTATTTGAAGGTTTGCAGCAACCAGCGCAGGCGATCCGACACGGTGGGCTGCTGCGACATGGCGCTATCTTCAAACAGCCCGCGGTCGCGCGTATCGTCATATCCCATAATGATGTGCAACTCATCCACCTGGCTACAGGCACGCTGGATCAAGTAGATGTGCCCGGTATGCAATGGATAAAATTTACCGAACACCACGCCAATGTTTTTCTGTCGGCGGGGAAACTCCAGCCCGAGAAAACGGTGTAGCGCCTCCAGTTTTTGCGCGCTGGGGCTTTTGATTTTGGCGTTAAGTAACTGACTCAGATACCCCTTGGTCATACCGCTGGCGTCAGCCACCTGTTGCAGAGTGCAACCTTGCTGCTTAATCGCGGTTTTGAGATAGTCGAACGATGACACAAGAGCCTCCTGCTGGAAAAATCGCATAACACTGCCTGACGGCGCTTCGCTTATCAGGCCTACAACATCAATCCGTATCAATCCGTAGGCCGGATAAGACGCATTGCGTCGCCATCCGGCAAATTATACAACATCACTACATACAGAGAATTATAAGTCGTCAAACACGCTTAACGCATCTGCGAGCTTTTTAACACCGAACACCTGCATTCCTTCCGGCGGCTTTTTCGGTACGTTGGCGGCAGGCACAATCGCCCGACGAAAACCGTGTTTCGCCGCCTCGGAAATACGCTCCTGCCCGCTCGGCACCGGACGAATCTCGCCTGCCAGCCCCACTTCGCCAAACACCACCAGATCCTGCGGCAACGGCCTGTCACGCAGGCTGGAGACCATCGCCAGCAGTAAAGCCAGATCCGCGCTGGTTTCGGTGACTTTCACGCCGCCGACCACGTTGACGAAGACGTCCTGATCCGACATTTGCAGACCGCCGTGTCGGTGCAGCACCGCCAGCAGGATAGCCAGACGGTTTTGTTCCAGACCGACCGCCACGCGTCTGGGGTTCGCCATCATCGAGTGATCGACCAGTGCCTGAATCTCCACCAGCAACGGTCGCGTACCTTCCCAGACGACCATCACTGAGCTGCCGGAAGTGACCTCATCGCCGCGGCTTAAAAAGATGGCGGACGGATTGCTCACTTCGCGCAACCCCTGTTCGGTCATAGCGAAGACGCCCAGCTCATTGACTGCGCCAAAGCGGTTTTTGTGGCTGCGCAGCGTGCGGAAACGAGAATCGGCGTCGCCGTCGAGCAATACTGAGCAATCAATACAGTGTTCCAGCACTTTCGGCCCCGCCAGCGACCCGTCTTTGGTGACGTGGCCGACCATCACGATCGCCACGCCGCGCGTTTTAGCGAAGCGCGTCAGGTAGGCTGCCGTTTCGCGGACCTGGGCGACGCTGCCCGGCGACGACTGGATGTCCGCCATATGCATCACCTGTATGGAGTCGATCACCATTAGCTTCGGCTGTTCTTCTTCCGCTATCAGGCAGATCTGCTCGATGCTGGTTTCGGAGAGCATATTCAGATTAGCGGTCGGCAGGCCGAGACGGTGCGCGCGCATCGCCACCTGCTGTAGCGACTCTTCGCCGGTGACGTACAGCGTTTTCATCTGCTCGGCAAGTTTGCACAGCGTTTGCAGCAGCAACGTTGATTTGCCCGCGCCGGGGTTACCGCCAATCAAAATGGCGCTGCCGGGTACCACCCCGCCGCCCAGCACGCGGTCAAACTCTTTAAAACCGGTAGAAAAGCGCGGCAGTTCCTCAAGACTGATGTCAGACAGTTTCTGCACTTTTGATACGCCCGCACTGCCGGCGTATCCGCTCAGACGTTCGTTACGCGCCACCGTCGGCGACGCGGCAAGGCGCACCTCAGTAATGGTGTTCCAGGCCTGGCAGGCGCTGCACTGCCCCTGCCAGCGTGGGTAATCGGCACCACATTCATTACAAACAAAGGCGCGTTTGGGAGCTTTTGCCACGTTTTACCTCTTTCGTTAACGCTGTTGCCGGATGGCGCTGGCGCTTATCCGGCCTACGGTCGCCTTGCCATTGGGCAGATTAATCATTTCTGGTTCATGCTGCCGGAGAGAATGCAAAACACGCCCATCAGGTCAGCGTGGCGGATCGTAATCTCCGTCTTTTCGTTTACTTTTGGCTTGGCATGGAAGGCAATACCTAACCCTGCCGCTTTGATCATTGGCAGATCGTTAGCGCCGTCGCCAATCGCCACCGTCTGCGCCAGCGGGATGTCATGCTCTTGCGCCAGACGAAGCAAGGTATTGGCTTTATACTCAGCATCCACAATATCGCCGATAACGTGACCGGTAAATTTACCGTCCATGATCTCCAGCTCATTGGCGACCGCCGCCGTCAGGCGTAGCTGGTCACGCAGATAGTCGGCGAAGAAAGTGAAGCCGCCGGAGGCGATAGCGATTTTCCAGCCGAGCGCTTCCAGTTTTAGCACCAACTGCGTTAATCCTGGCATTAGCGGCAGATTCCCGCGCACCTGGCGCAAAATATCGGCATCCGCGCCTTTCAGCGTCGCCACGCGGCTGCGCAGGCTGGCGGTAAAATCAAGCTCGCCGCGCATCGCGCGCTCCGTCACTTCAGCCACCTTCTCACCGGTACCGGCCAGCTTAGCGATTTCATCGATACACTCAATCTGGATCGCCGTGGAATCCATATCCATGACCAGCAGCCCCGGCGTGCGCAAATGCGGAATTTTACCCAGCGGCGCGACATCCAGCTGCGCCTCATGCGCCAGCCGCGTCGCACGCGGCGTCAGCGACCCCGCCAGACGAATGACCTGATAATCCTCCACGCACCAGGCGGCGACAATCACCATTGCCGCGCCCAGTTTGGTCTGATATTGAGTTAAACGCTGCTTATCCAGCCCGCGCCCATACAGCAGCCAACCGCTGCGGCCTGCATGGTAATCCAGAGGCATCACCTCGTCGCCGCTTAAAGAAAGAGGCAAACCAGGCCATAAAGAGACATCTTCAGGCAGATCGCACCAGGTAATGTTAGGCATTAAAGCTCCTGTAAATCGTTCAGGCCGGTAACCGCCCCGCGGAAAATAACGCATGAGGCTACCTTGTAACCATCGCTTCTGGCAACATTAAGCCTCAAATTTTCAGCAGGTGGAATATGGCTCGCGCAAAACTGAAATTTCGGCTGCATCGTGCAGTCATTGTATTGTTCTGTCTCACACTGCTCGTCGCGCTCATGCAGGGCGCGTCCTGGTTTAGTCAAAACCACCAGCGACAGCGCAATCCACAGCTGGAAGAGCTGGCCCGCACGCTGGCGCGCCAGGTGACGCTCAACATCGCCCCGCTGATGCGCAGCGAAACACCGGATGAAAATCGCATCAACGCCGTGCTGCGTCAGCTCACGCAAGAGAGCCGTATTCTGGATGCCGGCGTCTATGATGAACAGGGCGATCTTATTACTCGCGCTGGCGAAAGCGTCAACGTGCGCGACAGGCTGGCGCTGGATGGCAAAAAAGCGGGCAGCTATTTTAACCAACAAATTGTCGAGCCTATCCAGGGGAAAAACGGCCCATTGGGCTACCTGCGTCTGACGCTGGATACCCACACTCTGGCCACCGAAGCAAAACAGGTCGATAACACCACCAACATTCTACGCCTGATGCTGCTACTCTCGCTGGCGATAGGCGTGGTGCTGACGCGCACCTTGCTACAAGGTAAACGCACCCGCTGGCAGCAGTCACCCTTCCTGTTAACGGCCAGCAAGCCTGTTCCGGAAGAGGAAGAGCGTGAGGAAAAAGAGTAAAATGACGGCTTAATAAAGGTAAGGAAAACCACCATGACAACATTACGCCTGCTTATTTCTGACTCTTACGATCCCTGGTTTAACCTGGCGGTCGAGGAGTGCATTTTCCGCCAGATGCCCGCCACCCAGCGCGTGCTGTTCCTGTGGCGCAACGCGGACACGGTGGTCATTGGACGCGCGCAAAACCCGTGGAAAGAGTGTAATACGCGGCGTATGGAAGAAGATAACGTCCGTCTGGCCCGCCGTAGCAGTGGCGGCGGCGCGGTATTCCATGACCTCGGTAATACCTGCTTTACCTTTATGGCCGGTAAACCGGAATACGATAAAACCATCTCCACCCATATTGTGCTCGCGGCGCTGAATTCGCTGGGCGTCATGGCCGATGCTTCAGGACGCAACGATCTGGTCGTAAAAACGCCGGACGGCGATCGCAAAGTCTCCGGTTCAGCCTATCGCGAAACCAAAGATCGCGGCTTCCATCACGGTACGCTGCTGCTGAACGCCGACCTCAGCCGTCTGGCAAACTATCTGAATCCGGATAAAAAGAAACTTGCGGCGAAAGGAATCACCTCCGTTCGCTCCCGCGTAGCCAATCTTACCGAGTTATTACCGGGTATCACCCATGAACAGGTCTGCCAGGCGGTCACGGAAGCCTTTTTCGCCCATTACGGCGAACGCATCGACGCGGAAGTGATTTCACCGGATAAAACGCCGGATCTGCCGAATTTTACCGAAACCTTTGCGCGCCAGAGCAGTTGGGAGTGGAATTTCGGCCAGGCACCGGCGTTCAGCCATCTGCTGGACGAGCGTTTCACCTGGGGCGGCGTCGAGCTGCATTTTGACGTAGAGAAAGGTGTGATTACTCGCGCACAGGCGTTTACCGATAGCCTGAACCCGGCACCGCTGGAAGCGCTGGCGGGGCGGCTGCAAGGCTGCCAGTATCGGGCGGATAAACTACAGGAAACGTGCGAAGCGCTGATAGCGACGTTTCCGGAACAGGAGAGTGAGTTGCGGGAACTGGCGAATTGGGTCGCAGGGGCCGTGCGTTAAAGAATTGCCGGATGGCGGCTACGCCTTATCCGGCCTACAAATGAGTGCTTTCTGTAGGCCGGATAAGCAACGCGCCATCCGGCATTACCGCTATTCACCAGCGTCAAGATCCCTCACCTCCCCCGCCCAATCAACCGGGTAAACGCCATTGCGAACATCACGATGAAAGGTCGAAAACGGCCAATCCTGCACCCGCCTTACCCAACCGTGCTTCACGGGGTTGAAGTAGAGGTAATCGACATGTCGGCGAAAATCCTTTTCGTCGCGAATCGTGTGCTCCCAGAATCGTGGCTGCCACACGTCATGGCGCATTATCGATTTGGTAAATAACTTTTTAAGCTCCCGCCAGCGAGATGAAAAGTCACAATCGTTCTCAGGAAGCGTCCAGATGCAATGCAGATGCTCAGGCAACACGACAAAAGCATCAATTTGAAAAGGCTTCGTATTTTTCACTCGGCGAATCGCAGAGCGTAATTCCGCAATCTGGCGGACAAGTAAATCACTTTTCCGGTTTTTCAGATTAACCGTGAAAAACCAGGTTCCACCGTTAATGTAATAACGACGATAGTTCGACATTTTGTTCATTCCTTAAACAAAATCCAAACGTAACGGGTTAATAGCAAAAGGCAATGCGGAGAGGGTAATTCGGGAATGAGGCTCGCAGTATAAACAGCAGATTGCCGGATGGCGGCTACGCCTTATCCAGCCTACAAATCGATCCTGTAACAATCGCAGGCCGTTGTAGGCCCGGTAAGCGAAGCGCCACCGGGCACAGCACAATCTTACTCTTTATCGCCCAGCAGTACGGATTCCAGCGCGATTTTGATCATGTCGTTGAAGGTCGTCTGACGTTCAGCGGCAGTGGTCTGCTCGTGGGTACGGATATGGTCAGACACGGTGCAGATGGTCAGCGCTTTCGCGCCAAATTCAGCCGCAACGCCGTAGATACCCGCCGCTTCCATCTCTACGCCCAGTACGCCGTATTTTTCCATCACGTCGAACATTTCGCCGTCCGGAGAATAGAACAGATCCGCGGAGAACAGGTTGCCCACGCGCGCGTCTACGCCCAGCGCTTTTGCCGCGTCAACCGCGTTACGTACCATGTCGAAGTCAGCGATAGCCGCAAAGTCATGATCTTTGAAACGGATACGGTTCACTTTGGAGTCGGTGCAGGCCCCCATACCGATCACCACGTCACGCAGTTTGACGTCCATGCGCACAGCGCCGCAGGAGCCGACGCGAATGATTTTCTTCACGCCGAAATCGGTGATCAGCTCTTTGGTGTAGATGGAGCAGGACGGGATACCCATACCGTGGCCCATCACGGAGATCTTACGGCCTTTGTAAGTCCCGGTGAAACCTAACATGCCGCGAACGTTGTTCACTTCGCGGACATCTTCGAGGAAAGTCTCAGCAATGTGCTTCGCACGCAGCGGGTCGCCCGGCATCAATACGACGTCAGCGAAATCACCCATTTCTGCATTAATATGTGGAGTTGCCATCTTCAGTTCCCTTTAAATTTGTTGTTATTGCCTGATGGCGGCTACGCCTTATCAGGCCTACAAAACGTGTGTAAAAACAGTGAAATACCCTAAGGATTTCGCGTTGTAGGAAGGCGACGAATTCGTGAATCCCCGGGAGCATAGATTAACTATGTGACCGGGGTGAGCGAATGAAGTCAACGCATCTACAGCGCGAAAGACAACGGGTATCACAGCATGTTTTTACCGTAGTCCATCGGCGATGTACCAAAGTAGGTCGCCAGCGTCTGGCCGATATCCGCAAAGGTTTCACGGTGACCTAAAGAGCCCGGTTTGACTTTCGGACCGTAGATCAGCACCGGAATGTGCTCACGGGTATGGTCAGTACCGGTCCAGCTCGGGTCACAGCCGTGGTCAGCGGTCAGGATCAGAATGTCATCTTCACCCACCAGCTCCATCAGCTCCGGCAGACGGCGGTCAAACAGCTCCAGACCTGCGGCGTAGCCCGCGATGTCGCGACGGTGGCCCCAGGAAGAGTCGAAGTCAACGAAGTTAGTGAAAACGATGGTTTTATCGCCCGCTTCTTTCATCTCTTTGAGGGTCGCGTCGAACAGCGCGTCCAGACCGGTCGCTTTCACTTTCTTAGTGATGCCGCAGTTGGCGTAGATGTCGGCAATCTTACCGACGGACACCACGTGGCCCTGTTTTTCATCGACCAGTTTCTGCAGCACGGTCGGCGCTGGCGGTTCTACGGCCAGGTCGTGACGGTTGCCGGTACGCTGGAAGTTACCGGCCTTGTCGCCGATAAACGGACGCGCGATCACGCGGCCAATGTTGTAGCCGCCTTCGGTCAGCTCTTCACGGGCGATTTCGCACAGCTCGTAGAGTTTATCCAGGCCAAAGGTCTCTTCGTGGCAGGCAATCTGGAACACGGAGTCAGCGGAGGTGTAAAAAATCGGCTTGCCGGTTTTCATGTGCTCTTCGCCGAGCTGGTCCAGAATGACCGTACCGGAAGAGTGGCAGTTACCGAGATAGCCCGGCAGGTTGGCGCGTTTTACCAGCTTATCCAGCAGTTCCTGCGGGAAGCTGTTTTCGTGGTCGCTGAAATAGCCCCAGTCGAACAGCACCGGCACGCCGGCGATTTCCCAGTGGCCGGACGGCGTATCTTTGCCGGAGGACAGTTCGTGCGCCCATGCGTATGCGCCAATAACGTCCGCGTTGCCGTCCATGCCGGCGGCAATTTTACCGGTAGAGCCTTCATGCGCTTTCACCAGCCCCAGACGAGTCAGGTTAGGCAGATTCAACGGGCCCTTACGGCCATTGTCAGCTTCGCCTTTGGCGCAAGCTTCTGCGATGTGGCCCAGAGTGTCGGAACCTACGTCGCCAAAACGATCCGCGTCTTCAGTAGCGCCGATGCCGAATGAGTCCAGCACCATAATAAATGCACGTTTCATATCTTCTCCGTACTTAGTGCTTCAAAAATAATTGATCAGATCAGTATACAACTATTCAGTAATTCGACGATAGACCGAAGGTGTGCTTGCTGGCGCTTTATCGTCAAGGATAATTGCCGCTTTGACGGCCTTCGCCGCTTCCTGCCAACTGGCTTCGTCTTTGGCATGAATCACCGCCAGCGGGCGCTGCCCGTCGATGCTGTCGCCCAGACGGGCCATGTCGGTAAAGCCAACGCTGTAATCAATGGTATCAGACGCCTGACGACGGCCGCCGCCCATCGAGACGACCGCCATCCCCAGCGCACGCGTATCCATTGCGCTGATAAACCCTTCGGTATCAGCATATACCGCTTTGCTCAACATGGCGGTCGGCAGGTATTTATCGTAGTTCTCAACGAAATCGCTCGGCCCTTTCTGCGCGGCCACCATACGACCAAAGACTTCTGCCGCTTTACCGTTATCCAGAACCGCCTGTAATTTCGCACGCGCTTCGGCGTCGTCTTTCGCCAGCTGGCCGGAGATCAGCATCTCCACGCATAGCGCCATGGTAACGTCAAACAAGCGCGGATTGCGGTATTCTCCGGTCAGGAACTGCACGGCTTCACGCACTTCCACCGCGTTACCGGCGCTCGAAGCCAGCACCTGGTTCATATCGGTTAACAAAGCCGTAGTGCGAACTCCCGCGCCGTTTGCCACGCCAACAATCGCTTCAGCAAGGGCTTCAGAAAGTTCATAGGTTGGCATAAACGCGCCACTGCCGACTTTGACGTCCATTACCAGCGCATCCAGCCCTTCGGCCAGTTTCTTGGCGAGGATGGAACCAGTGATCAGCGGAATAGAGTCCACCGTCGCGGTAATATCGCGGGTGGCGTAAAAACGTTTGTCCGCCGGTGCAAGCGAGCTGGTTTGCCCAATAATCGCCACACCCACGTCTTGAATAATTTCGCGGAAACGGTTGTCGTCCGGGAAGATGTCGAAGCCCGGGATCGCTTCCAGTTTGTCGAGCGTACCGCCGGTATGTCCGAGACCGCGACCGGAGATCATCGGCACATAACCGCCGCAGGCCGCTACCATTGGCCCCAGCATCAGAGACGTCACGTCCCCTACGCCGCCGGTCGAATGCTTATCGACAATCGGGCCATTGAGATTCAGGCTTTTCCAGTCAAGGACAGTACCGGAATCCCGCATCGCCATGGTCAGCGAAACACGCTCCGGCATGGTCATATCGTGGAAGAAGATGGTCATCGCCAGGGCGGCAATCTGCCCTTCAGAGATAGTATTGTCACGAATACCATTGATAAAGAAACGAATTTCTTCGTCACTCAACGCATGACCATCACGCTTTTTACGAATAATTTCTTGTGCGAGAAACACGGTACCCTCCTGAGGGAAAAGAGTAGAAGGCTTACATCGCCGGATGGCGGCTAACGCCTTATCCGGCCTACAGGCCTGGATTTGTAGGCCGGAAAGCGCAGCGCCATCCGGCAAATCAGAGCTTAGTAGCTGCTGGCGCTCTTACCGTCGCCGTGACCCAGCGCTTTCAGCAGGCTTGCCAGCAGGCTGGATGCGCCAAAGCGGTAGTGACGAGAATCTGCCCAGTTAGCGCCAAACAGTTCGTCTGCGATCGCGAGGAATTTCTGCGCGTCTTCCGCCGTACGTACGCCGCCCGCCGGTTTGAAGCCAACGGTTTTGGAAACGCCCATGTCGCGGATCACTTCCATCATGATGCGCGCGCTTTCCGGCGTAGCGTTTACCGGCACTTTACCGGTAGAGGTTTTGATGAAATCCGCACCGGCTTTAATGGAGATTTCAGAGGCTTTACGAATCAGCGCCTCTTCTTTCAGCTCGCCGGTTTCGATAATCACTTTCAGCAATACGTTCGCTGCGGCACAAGCGTCTTTACAGGCTTTTACCAGGTCAAAACCCACCTGCTCGTTACCGGCGATCAACGCGCGGTACGGGAATACCACGTCCACTTCGTCAGCGCCGTAGGCGATCGCCGCACGGGTTTCCGCCAGCGCAATATCGATGTCATCATTGCCATGCGGGAAGTTAGTCACCGTTGCAATGCGGATGTCCGGGGTACCTTGTTCTTTCAGAGTTTTACGCGCAATCGGGATAAAACGCGGGTAAATACAAATCGCCGCCGTATTCCCGACCGGGGTTTTTGCCTGATGACACAACGCGATCACTTTTTCATTGGTGTCGTCATCGTTCAGAGTGGTCAGATCCATCAGTTTGAGCGCACGCAGGCTGCTTGCTTTTAAATCAGTCATGACATTCTCCAACGGCATTGCCGTATAAAATTTCACCTTGCGAGTCTGTTAATATTCTAACATTCACTCGCGATTACACTTCGATATACATCACAGTTAATGAAAACTACGTACAAATTTGCATTACTGTAATGAGATCTGAATCAAATTATCCCGCCGTCACCGCCTGTTCTTCGAGCGTTAAGCGCATCAGGATCAAAGTCGGTTTGCCGCCATTTTCTACAATAGCGCATCGTCCCGGCATAAAGAGGAAACGAAGATGCCTGCCTCATGCGAAACTGCGCTCCAGCAGCGTTGCCAGCAAATTGTGACCAGCCCGGTGCTCACGCCTGAACAAAAACGCCATTTTCTGGCGCTGGAAGCTGAAAACGCCCTGCCTTATCCCACCCTGCCGGAAGATGCCCGCCAGGCGCTGGATGAAGGCGTCATTTGCGATATGTTTGAGGGGCACGCCCCCTTCAAACCGCGCTACGTGTTGCCCGATTACGCCCGATTTCTGGCTAACGGTTCACAGTGGCTGGAACTGGAAGGCGCGAAAGATCTGGATGATGCGTTATCCCTACTCACCATTCTGTATCATCACGTTCCTTCCGTGACGTCCATGCCGGTTTATCTCGGCCAGCTTGATGCGTTGCTGCAACCGTATGTTAGAATTCTAACACAAGATGCGATCGATATTCGAATAAAACGTTTCTGGCGTTATCTCGACAGAACGCTGCCAGACGCCTTTATGCATGCCAATATTGGCCCTGCCGATACGCCTGTCACACGAGCGATTTTGCGCGCCGATGCCGAGTTAAAGCAGGTGGCGCCTAACCTGACGTTTATCTACGATGCGGAAATTACGCCGGACGATCTGCTGCTGGAGGTCGCCAAAAACATTTGCGAATGCAGTAAGCCACACATTTCCAACGGCCCTGTAAATGATAAAATTTTCACAAAAGGCCATTATGGCATCGTCAGTTGTTATAACTCGCTACCGCTTGCCGGCGGTGGCAGTACGCTGGTACGTCTCAACCTGAAAGCCGTGGCAGAACGCAGTACGTCTGTCGATGACTTCTTTTCACGCACGCTACCGCACTACTGCCGACAGCAGATCGCCATCATTAATTCACGATGTGAATTCCTCTATGAAAAGTCACATTTCTTTGAGAATAGCTTCCTTGTACAGGAAGGTTTGATCGATCCCGAACGTTTTGCGCCGATGTTCGGTATGTACGGGCTGGCGGAAGCCGTGAACCTGCTGTGCGAAAACGCCGGCCTGACCGCCCGTTACGGCAAGAATGAAACGGCGAACGAGCTGGGCTACCGTATTAGCGCCCAACTGGCGGATTTCGTCGAAAATACGCCAGTGAAGTATGGCAGGAAGCAACGGGCGCTGCTCCATGCCCAGTCTGGCATCAGTTCCGATATCGGCACTACGCCGGGCGCGCGTCTGCCGTATGGCGATGAACCGGACCCTATCACCCATTTGCAAACCGTCGCGCCGCACCATGCCTTTTATCATGCCGGGATCAGCGACATTCTGACGCTGGACGAAACCATCAAGCGCAATCCGCAGGCGCTGGTTCAGCTTTGTCTTGGCGCGTTCAAAGCCGGGATGCGGGAATTTACCGCCAATGTCAGCGGCAACGATCTGGTGCGCGTCACCGGTTATATGGTGCGCCTGTCGGATCTGGCGAAATTTCGCGCCGAAGGCTCGCGCACGAATACCACCTGGCTGGGAGAAGAAGCCGCACGTAATACCCGCATCCTGGAACGACAGCCACGCGTAGTCAGCCATGAACAACAGATGCGCTTTAGTCAGTAAGATCATTGCGTTTTCCTGCGTCGATGGGCCAGGCAGCCGCCTGGCATTATTCTTACAGGGCTGCAATTTGCGCTGCAAGAATTGCCATAACCCGTGGACGATGGGACGCTGTAACGACTGCGGGGAATGCGTATCGCAGTGTCCGCACCACGCCCTCAGCATTGATGGCGGGAAAGTGGTATGGCGGTCGGACGTCTGCGAGCAGTGCGATACCTGCCTGAAAATGTGCCCACAGCAGGCAACGCCAATGGCGCAGACTATGAGCATTGACGATGTGCTGCGTCATATTCGTAAAGCATCGCTGTTTATTGAAGGTATTACCGTCAGCGGCGGAGAGGCGACCACGCAATTACCGTTTATTGTGGCGCTATTTACGGCGCTCAAAGCCGATCCGCAGTTACAACGGCTGACCTGTCTGGTGGACAGTAATGGTCAGTTAAGCGAGACCGGCTGGCAAAAACTACTGCCGGTTTGCGACGGCGTAATGCTCGATCTGAAAGCCTGGAAGAGCGAGTGTCATCACCGTCTGACCGGACGTGATAACACGCATATTAAGCACAGTATCCGCTTTCTTGCTGCGCGGGGAAAACTGGCGGAGCTGCGGTTGCTGGTTATCCCGGGTCAGGTGGACTATGCGGCGCATATCGATTCACTGGCGGCGTTTATTACTTCGCTGGGCGAGGTTCCGGTGCGCCTGAATGCCTTTCATGCGCATGGCGTCTATGGCGAAGCGAAAGCCTGGCCAGGCGCGACGCCGCAAGAGGTGGAACGGCTGGCTGACGGATTGCGCGCGCGTGGGGTGGCGAAGCTGATTTTGCCGGCGCTATATTTGTAAGCGTCGCCTGCCGGACGGCGGCTGCGATGCCATCAGAGCCGAAACAAGGTAACGGTATTGCGATACAGCGTATCGGCTATCACCTCTGCGGGCTCCTGACGTAATTCGCAGAGCGCATCAAATACGCGCGCCGCCTGCTCCGGGCGGTTCGGCTGCCCCTGAAACCCCTTTAGCGGCATATCCGGCGCATCGGTCTCCAGCAACAGCGCGTCCAGCGGCAACCGCGCCATAACATCACGGGTTTTACTGGCGCGCGGGTAGGTGATGGTGCCGCCGACGCCGATTTTATAGCCCAGTTGCACAAAACGTTCGGCCTGTTGCAGACTGCCGGAAAAACCATGCACCACACCGGTTTGCGGCAAACTCTGGCGCTTTAAGCGCATCGCCAGTTTGTCATGCGTGCGCCGCGAGTGCAGGATCACCGGCAGATCGTAGCGTTTTGCCAGTTGCAGTTGCGCGTCTAAAAATCGCTCTTGCCTGGCGAACTGCGGATCGTCGCGATAAAGATCGAGACCGATCTCGCCTACCGCCACGACGTTCTGTTGTTGCGCCAGCGCTTGTTGCAGCTTATCAGGATCGTCATCGGCATGACGCTCAATCACAATGGGGTGCAATCCCAGCGCAGCATAAAGCGACGGGAAACGCGCCGCCAGCGCCAGCACGCGGGGAAAGTGAGCCGCCTCGGTCGCCGGCACGATGATTTTTTCAACGCCCGCCTCACAGGCACGCTGAATACTGGCGCGCTCATCGCCCGTAAAGGGCGGGAAATCAAAATGGCAATGCGTATCGATAAAGCGCCAGCTCACGCCAGATCCTCGTCGGTAAATGTGGTGTCGTTTGCCTGCGGCGCGCTAATGACCTCCGCCACATGCGTATCATTGGCCACCGGTGCCGGAGGCACGACCACCGTTTCCGGCACGGCAATCCGCGACGAATGGCGCAAGAGAGGCGGCGTTGCGGCGAGCAATTTACCAACGGTGGCAAGGAAATAACGCCCGCATAATTGCCCGGTTTTGTAATCCTCACGCAGCGCCGGGATACGGCTGCCCAGCGCCATGCTGTGCAGCGGTTTCGGCGGATAAATTTCAATGATCCGCAGCTTACCCGGCGGCTTTTCAATAAATTGTTGGATCGCGCTGTAGGACGTTTCATGATGCTGCACCAGGTTGACCAACGGCTGTAGACTGCTCTCTCCCAGCCAGCGCTCCATACGCTTAAACCACTGCGGCGTGTAATACATTTGCGAGGGTACGGTGCGGATCACCACAATGGTTTTCGCCCCCCGCTTTGCCGCCTCCTGAACCGGAATGGCGTCGCTAATGCCACCGTCCAGATAGTTGATGCCCTCTAACGTAACGCCGGTACGGTAGAAACCCGGTATGGCGCTGGAGGCGCGAATGATATCAAGCCAGTTTTGTTTTGTCGGCGAGAAATAGCCCGGCGTGTAATCATCCCCCCGGCAGGCGCACATATAAAAGGATTTTCCGCTGTCGAACAGGCGCGCTGAGGTATCCATCTGCAGCGGCATCCGGGCGGCGGTGGACTCCACCAGCCAGTCGAGGTCGATAAGGTTTCCTCCGCGTACAAATCGCAGCGGATCAAAAAATTCGCGCCTGGTGGTATAGCGCATAATGACTTTACGCCCGTAGCCGGGCTGGTTGCAGAGATACGCCGAGAGATTTTGCGCACCGGCTGATGTGCCGAAGTAGAGATGGAAAGGATTAAACTGCGCACGCATAAACTCATCCAGCACGCCTGCGGTAAAGATGCCCCGCTGCCCCCCGCCCTCACAGACCAGCGCCATACGGCCTGACCGGAACGGTGTTAATGATAACGGCGCAATATTGCCGAGCGTAACCGGTATTCGCTGGCCCACCTCTGCCTTCCTGTTTTTCATTTTTTTCCAGGCTGACAAGGTAATGCAAAACGTTAACGGCTAAAACCGTAAAAGCCAGTCCGCTGGACTGGCTTGATAGCAATATATCTTTACAGCTGCCTGCTAGGGTCGTTTACGGCCCATGAACAGGCTGACCAGGAAGAGCACGATCCCGACGACGAAGACGATTTTCGCCGCGCCGGCAGCCGTACCAGCCAGTCCACCAAAACCCAATGCGGCGGCAATTAACGCGATAACCAGAAATATAATGCCCCAACGAAACATAAGCCTCTCCTTTACCATAGTTAATGTCGACCGCTAAATATGAGCGCTCAGGCTACTCATTCGCGATATTTTTAGTGTGGTGCACATTACGCCTCCCGACAAACGTCGGGAGGACGAATTACGACGAATTACTGAACTTTCAGATCGTTTTTAACACTTTTTACGCCATCAACGGCTTTCGCGATGCTTTCAGCGCGGTCGCTTTGTTCCTGAGTTTCAACAGTACCGGAGAGCTGTACGACGCCATCGGTCGTTTCCACTTTTACTTTACGGGAAGGGACGAGATCGTCCGCCAGCAACTTGGCTTTGACTTCACTGGTCGTGGCCGTATCGCCGGCATAACCTTTCACGGAACCTTCTTTATTGTCGCGAACGTGAAGTTTGTCGCTAACGGAGGTCACGCCTTCTACGCCTTTCGCCACTTTCACGGCGGCTTCAGCCTGCGCCTGGCTTTCTACAAAGCCGCTCAGGGTGACGACTTTCTGATTGGTTTCGACAGAAATATCGGTGCTTTTAATATTGTCATGGTCTACCAGCGCAGCTTTGACTTTCGCAGTGATAGCGCTGTCATCCATGAAGTTACCGACTTTATTCATAGAGCTATCGACTTTTTGCCCTGCGGTTTCGGTTCCGCTTTGCGCCTTGTCCGTTGTTGCGTTTTCTGCAAAGGCAGAACCTGTCGCAACAGCAGAGGTCAACATTACGGCCAGCAGAGTTTTAGAAATCTTCAGTCTTGTCATAGTCATCGATTTTGTCCTGTATAGTTTGCTCGTAATTTGAGCTCAGGCAACACGAGGTTGCATTGCTGAATGCGGTGAAACTCACCGGTTTCTGAAGTCAATGACTGGCATCACATTCGTGAATTTGTAACGACGCGTCGCCTGCCACCCTTCCGTTTCAGTTATTAATATCGTGACTGAAACAAATCTCAGCTTTAAGCTCTCATATTCACGCATTGAACAGGCATTAAAGCCGACATTTATGTCATCACTTTGTTAAATATAGATCACAATTTTAAAATCGCTTGTCGGTGCGTATAAAAAACAGGCAGATCGGAGAAAAAACGCGGGATTTAAGAACATTCCGTAAGCGGTTAAAAAGGCAGGGAAAGTACGAAGGCGCGGCGGATGCCGCGCCCGGAAAGGGATCAGTGTTCGCGCGTTTTACGGAACTGAACGTCAGGGTAACGTTCCTGGGTCAGGTTCAGGTTAACCATCGTGGGGGCGATATAGGTAAGGTTGTCGCCGCCATCCAGCGCCAGCTGCGTTTCATTCTTACGCTTAAACTCTTCGAATTTCTTCGCATCGGCGCTTTCCACCCAGCGCGCCGTCGCCACGTTGACGGATTCATAAATCGCCTCAACGTTGTATTCGCTTTTCAGGCGCGCGACAACAACGTCAAACTGCAAAACGCCCACGGCGCCGACAATCAGATCGTTGTTGGAGATGGGACGGAATACCTGCACCGCCCCCTCTTCAGAAAGCTGCACCAGCCCTTTCAGTAGCTGCTTCTGCTTGAGCGGATCTTTCAGGCGAATACGACGGAACAGTTCCGGCGCAAAGTTCGGGATACCGGTAAACTTCATCATCTCGCCCTGGGTGAAGGTATCGCCGATCTGAATGGTGCCGTGGTTATGCAGACCCAAAATATCGCCCGGGTACGCTTCTTCAACGTGCGAACGGTCGCCCGCCATAAAAGTTAACGCGTCGGAAATCACCACATCTTTGCCGGTACGGACCTGGCGTAGCTTCATGCCCTTCTCATACTTACCGGAAACCACGCGCATAAACGCCACGCGGTCGCGGTGTTTCGGGTCCATATTGGCCTGAATTTTAAAGACAAAACCGGTGAACCTCTCTTCTGAGGCTTCCACTGTGCGGGTATCGGTTTGACGCGGCATCGGCGCGGGCGCCCACGCCACTAAACCATCCAGCATATGGTCAACGCCAAAGTTACCCAGCGCGGTACCGAAAAATACCGGGGTAATTTCCCCTGCCAGGAACAGCTCTTCATCAAACTCGTTAGATGCGCCCTGCACCAGTTCCAGCTCGTCGCGCAGTTGCTGCGCCAGGTCTTCACCGACGGCGGCGTCCAGATCCGGGTTATTCAGCCCTTTAACGATGCGCACTTCCTGAATGGTGTGGCCCTTACCGGTCTGATACAGATAAGTTTCATCTTTATAAAGGTGATAAACGCCCTTAAACAGCTTGCCGCAGCCAATCGGCCAGGTGATCGGCGCACAGCCGATTTTCAGCTCATTTTCCACTTCATCCAGCAGCTCCATCGGGTCGCGGATGTCACGGTCGAGTTTGTTCATAAAGGTCAGGATCGGCGTATCACGCAGACGGGTAACTTCCATCAGCTTACGAGTCCTGTCTTCAACACCTTTTGCGGCGTCGATCACCATCAGACAGCAGTCCACCGCCGTCAGGGTACGGTAGGTATCTTCGGAGAAGTCTTCGTGCCCCGGGGTGTCCAGCAGGTTCACCAGACAATCGTGATACGGGAACTGCATCACCGAGGTGGTGATAGAGATACCACGCTGTTTTTCCATCTCCATCCAGTCAGATTTTGCATGTTGGCTGGAGCCACGGCCTTTTACCGTACCGGCGGTCTGAATCGCCTGTCCGAACAGCAACACTTTTTCGGTAATGGTGGTTTTACCGGCGTCCGGGTGAGAAATGATGGCAAAAGTGCGGCGTTTGGCCACCTCTTGCAAATAAGGAGACAACGTCATAGTCAAATCTTCTTGAGTAAGCGCGGCGTTTGACCACGCATGTTGAATACGAAAAATGCGGCTATTTTACCCATCAACCTGGGGGAGGCAATCAGTGTTTACACAGGAGCTGCTCCAGTTCGCTTAATGACGCCACAGTCCAGGTTGGATGGATACCCGCGGGCTGCTCGCGATGATGCGCGTTAAGCCAGCAGGTCGACAGTCCGGCGTTAATGCCGCCAAGAATATCGGACTCCGCGGTATCGCTAACCATTAATACGCGCGAGCGGTCAGGATTCCCCGCCTGCTCCAGGGCGTAGTTAAAGATTTTCGGATCGGGCTTCGCGACGCCAACCTGCTCGGAAATCACCAGCAGATCGAAATACTCGCGCAGCCCGGTGCGCTCCAGACGAGTTTGTTGTAGCGCGGTAAAACCGTTAGTAATAATACCGATTTTAGCCTGCCCGCGAATCGCATTAAGTAGCGAAACGGCGCCCGGCAAAGGAGAACAGATCTCCGCCATCGCACTAATAAAAGCGTCATTCAGCCGCCCCGGCGCAACGTTTAGCCGTTCAGCCCAACTTTGAAAGCGCGCGTGCTGCAATTGTAATGAAGTAATCGCGCCGTTCTGATAATCCACCCATAGCGGCTTATTCACGGCCTGGTAATCCTGGAAATCCTCAGCGGTAAAGGTGACGCTATAGTCAAGGAACATCCGCTGTAAGCCGGTGAAAGAATCAAACGTAAACAGCGTTTCATCGGCATCAAAGAAAATCCAGTCCCACTTCATCATTACACCTTGCCTCTTTTATTACATGCTTATCGGTAACGCCATGATGATGGCGTCCTCATGCCCTTGTGCCGTGGGATAGTAATTGCGGCGAATCGTCGCCTCGTTAAACCCCAGACTTTCATACAGCGCGATGGCGGCAGCGTTAGAGGCGCGTACCTCCAGCCATAACGTTACAACACCGCGTTTTTCCAGTTCATCAATCAGATGCTCAAGCAGCATACGCCCCAGCCCCCGACGCTGAAAATCCGGATCGACGGCGATATTGAACAGCGTCGCTTCGTCCAGCACCACCTGTGTAATGGCAAACGCGGCCATTCTGTCATCAGCAGTCAGCTTAAAGTTGAGATACCGTTCGCCCTGGTTGCCGAAAAACGTTTTTTCGCTCCACGGAAACGCATGAGCGCGTTGCTCAATCTGCCAGGCTGCGGGGAGATCGGTCGTGCTGAGGATAGAAATCGTGTTCATGTTCGCAGATTTGTTGCCATAGTGCGGCGCGTGCCGCCGGGTTTACCCGGAGTTCATTAAACGCCGGCGTCGTGACCTGAGCGCCTTCGAGTTGGAGCGGCGCGTCAGTTCCTAACCGCCAGCTATTACAACGGCTGCCCTGCGGCAGCATGGCGACGCGCTCAGGCGTCAGCGGTAAAACCTGATCGGGACTCACGGTCAACGCGCGTAAAATATCGCGCATTAGCGGCTCGTTCAGCGCGGGTAATTCCTCTGCAACCACGATCAGACGAACGTGCGCGGGAAGGGAAATCGCAATCTCGCCCTGTAGCGCGCCAGGACGTCGCAGCGCCCACTGCGTAATACCCAGTTGCTGTAACTGCCAGTCTCGTCGGGATGTCATAGCGAAACGCTCCTGTAATCAGGGGCGCAAATATAGCAAATCTGTCGAATCTCCGCCATCAAACTACTATAATCGCCGCCAGTCTGAATTAAGGAGCATTCCATGTCTGCTTTTACCCCGGCAAGTGAAGTCTTGCTGCGCCACAGTGATGATTTCGAACAAAGCCGTATTCTTTTTGCCGGAGATTTGCAGGATGACCTGCCCGCGCGCTTTGAATGCGCCGCCAGCCGCGCGTATACGCAACAGTTTCACCACTGGCAGGCGTTAAGCCGCCAGATGGGCGATAACGTCCGTTTTAGCCTGGTCGCGCAAGCCAGCGATGTCGCTGACTGCGATACGCTGATCTACTACTGGCCGAAAAATAAACCCGAAGCGCAGTTCCAGTTGATGAATATTTTGTCGCTGATGCCGGTGGGCAGCGATGTTTTCGTCGTGGGAGAAAACCGCAGCGGCGTGCGTAGCGCCGAACCGATGCTGGCGGACTATGCGCCGCTGAACAAAGTAGATAGCGCGCGACGTTGCGGCCTTTACCATGGTCGTCTGGAAAAGCAGCCGCAGTTTAGTCTTGAATCCTGGTGGGCCGAGTACAATATCGACGGGCTGACCATCAAAACGTTGCCGGGCGTATTCAGCCGCGACGGACTGGATGTTGGTAGCCAACTGCTGCTGTCTACGCTGACGCCGCACACCAAAGGTAAAGTGCTGGATGTCGGCTGCGGCGCTGGCGTGCTTTCCGCCGCGCTGGCCAGCCATTCGCCGAAAGTGCGCCTGACGCTGTGTGACGTCAGCGCGCCGGCGGTGGAAGCCAGCCGCGCCACGCTTGCCGCTAATGGTCTTGAAGGCGAGGTATTCGCCAGCAACGTCTTTTCGGAAGTCAAAGGACGTTTTGACATGATCATCTCCAACCCGCCGTTCCACGACGGAATGCAAACCAGCCTTGATGCGGCGCAAACGCTCATTCGCGGCGCAGTGCGCCATCTGAACAGCGGCGGAGAGTTACGCATCGTGGCGAACGCCTTTCTGCCCTATCCTAAGATTCTGGATGAGACCTTTGGCTTCCATGAAGTCATCGCGCAAACCGGGCGCTTTAAGGTTTATCGTATCGTGATGACCCGTCAGGCGAAGAAATAGTTGGCCTGATAAGCGCAGCGCCATCTGGTTGCATGTGCCGGATGGCGACGCCAGGCGTCTTATCCAACCTACGTCTCGCGCCCATTTTTGCAGCAATCAATCTATCCCATGCAATTAACTATTGACGAATAGCTGAAAACCACTAGAATGCGCCTCCGTGGTAGTGATTCTTTTCAAGAATCGATGGTATGCGAAGGTGGCGGAATTGGTAGACGCGCTAGCTTCAGGTGTTAGTGTCCTTACGGACGTGGGGGTTCAAGTCCCCCCCCTCGCACCAAAACCATGTTGATATTGCTCGCACTGGGCGAAGGTGGCGGAATTGGTAGACGCGCTAGCTTCAGGTGTTAGTGTTCTTACGGACGTGGGGGTTCAAGTCCCCCCCCTCGCACCAACGAGGCGATATCAAAAAGTAAGATAACTGTGCGAAGGTGGCGGAATTGGTAGACGCGCTAGCTTCAGGTGTTAGTGTCCTTACGGACGTGGGGGTTCAAGTCCCCCCCCTCGCACCAATTATCTTATCCTTCCTTTGTCCCTTCATTTTCATCCCTGATTCCAGTTCATCATTGCCAACATCATGCCGCCAATAAGCGCTATACACGATGGCAGCAGTACAAAATGCCGTAATTGTTTGTGATACAACATCAGCGCAGACAGTAGCAATCCTGATACAATCAACAGCTTCAGCGCATAAGCTGACAGGCCGATAAACGCCAGTCCAACGATAATCACTCCAGGCAATAACACGCCCCATCCGCTGCCTAACGTCCGCTGCAACATGGTTTCACCTCTGGAATTGATAATGATAACCAATATCATATGATATATTTTCTCATTTGTCAGCCAGGGAGAAAGCTAAAGAGATGAGTTTTACTTAACGGTTGATGACACGTATTCAGTAAGGTGATAAATTGTCCGACTGTTAACGTAAAAACAACAACACCTCGCTTTAGGCGACCTTTTCTCATACGTTATTTTCATGTTGGCGCCCGATTCCGTGTATATCACTGATAAATAACGACAATTACCCATGACAACACCATCCTGGCGATCGCTTCGTATTAAGAAGTATCAGTTTTCTTTACGTCTTTTCTTGTTTCTCAGCGCCGTGTCGGCGCTATTTACTCTCGTTTTCCCCCTTTATCAGATCAATGTATTTTGCACGCCAATGATCGGGATAGTGGGCCTGAGCGTATTACTGTTGATATGGCATGGGAAATATGGGCAAAAAAGAATTAACCTCCCCTTTATCTCCCTACTCTTTGGGGGAATATGGGCGGCGCGTATTGCGCTAAAGTATCCGGCGTTAGGCCATTATGATTTCTCTTTTTTACTGATCTCCCTGCTTAGCGTTCTGTTTATCGGCTCGATAGCCTTTGCCGCGAATATCGTCGCGTTTACGCTCTATTCGCTACCGCCAGTCGCGGTCTGCCTGTGGTTGAACGGTAATGAACAAGGTTTGCGAATTCTCTATTTGCTGGCCCTGCCAATGGTGGGAATCGCTATTCAACATGTTATCCAGAAACGCTACGATAATTTTGCCCAACAGCTCATGTTTAAGCTGCTGGCCGAGCGGGAAACCCTCAATGGCCTGAGTATGCTTGATCCATTAACCGGCTTATATAACCGCCGTGGCCTGCAAAATCGGCTGGATACGTTACAGGCGCCGGGCAGCCATGAACACTACGTCCTGCTATTGGATATCGATCATTTCAAAGCGTATAACGATCACTACGGTCATATGATGGGCGATCAGGCGTTAATCCGCGTCTCAGCGGCAATTCGGGACGCCGTGCGATCGCGCGATGTCGTCTGTCGTTTTGGCGGGGAAGAATTTCTGGTGTTGCTGACCACCGCCGAACCACAGCAAGCCCGCGCTACCGCAGAACGTATCCGACAGGAAGTATACGATCTTAAAATCCCGCATATGTTTAACGAAAGCGTCGCCACCAATGTCACTGTCAGTATCGGCATTGCGCCCTTGACGGATCGCAATATCGGAGACGCTATCGAAAAAGCGGATAAAGCGCTCTACGAAGCCAAGCATCTTGGACGTAACCACATTCTGGTCAGCGACGACATGCGCGCCCTATGAATCCTGTTGGCGTAATCGTGCTACGCCAACAGCGTTAACCATAAACCGCTTGCCATCGTTTATCGCTATCGATAGGATTAGCAATCATTATCATTTAGATTAACATCATTAAACTGCGCTATGGCCTACCGTTCCGCACCGATTGCTGACGATATTATCTGGCGAGCTGCTCCCCAGCCGGAAGACGCCTCGCTGGCGGACGCAGTACGCGAGACGATCGCCTCTACCCGTCAGCACCTGTTGGACTTCATCCGGCTGGATGAAACGCCGCCGCCAACGGCGATGACTCTTGCCCAGTGGACGCGCCCCGCGACGTTTCGTTCATTGCTGGCCGCCTATTCCGATCACATCTATCGGCACACGCCAGGCCTGCCACGTGAAAATAAGCCGTTACTCTCCCTGTGGGCGCAATGGTATATCGGGCTGATGACGCCGCCGCTGATGCTGGCATTACTGACGCAAGCGCGCGCTATCAATGTCTCGGCAGAACATATTCACGTTGAATTTCATGAAACCGGGCGCGCCGCGTGTTTCTGGCTTGATGTGCATCAGGATAACCTGGCAACGGAACGTTCCCCGGAAGAACGAATGGAAACGCTAATAGTCTCCGCACTACAGCCGGTCATTCAGGCGCTGGAGGCGACTGGCGACATCAACGCGAAACTTATCTGGAGCAATACCGGTTATTTAATCAACTGGTATCTGACTGAGATGAAACCGCTGCTTGGCGAAGCCCTGCTGGCAACGCTACGCCAGCGCTGTTTTTTTGAAAAGCAGCTATCCGACGGTCAGGATAACCCGCTGTGGCGGACCGTCGTAATGCGCGACGGTCTTCTGGTACGCAGAACCTGCTGCCAACGTTACCGCTTACCTGACGTACAGCAGTGCGGCGACTGCACGCTAAAGTAAACCGCTTTACGTTGCCTTCAGTTATCGTCACGGCTTACTGCTGCTGGCCTGTCACATTATTATATTTACAGCGGCGCTCTCCGTATGCCAAATTACGTTTTGCCATTTTTGGGTCTACCGTGGCTATTGGTAAGGTCTCAGGAGAGAAGAATGAGTCTGCAATCTGTACGGCAATTTCTGGCCGCTCATGCTCCCGATATTGAAATTATCGAATTAAATCAAAGTACAGCGACTGTCGAACTGGCAGCCAAAGCGCACAACGTAGAGCCAGGGCAGATAGCTAAGACGCTCTCGCTTAAAGTAAAAGACACCATTATCCTGGTGGTCGCGAAAGGCGATGCCCGCCTGGATAATAAGAAGCTTAAAACCACTTTCGGCGCAAAAGCCCGTATGTTGAGCAGCGATGAAGTGGTCAATGCAACCGGACATCCTGTCGGCGGCGTATGTCCTTTCGGGCTGGAGCACCCGCTGCCCGTTTATTGCGACATCTCTCTGAAGGGGTATAACGAAGTATTGCCTGCCGCAGGCGCCACGCACAGCGCGGTACGCATCACGCCGGAAAGAATGGCTGAACTGACATCGGCGACCTGGGTAGACGTGTGCCAATAACGTGCCTGACACCCGGATTCCCCGAACAAGCACGGCGCATCCGGCGCGGGCTATACCCGATGCTGGAGCGCGGTAGCATCTCCGGCGCGCAGATATAACAGAATATCCGCCGCATCGAGTAACCCGGCATCAGAACTCACGCCCAGCTTGGACATCACATTAAACTTATGCGCCCGGATAGTCTTAATGTTACGTTCTAACTGGACGGCAATTTGCGGCATTGAGTAGCCGTTCGACATGAAACGCAGAATCTCCCGCTCGGTTGGACTAAGCATACAATTCTGGTGAAGTTCCCAAAGATTGTCTGTACGCTCCGTTGTCCGCCGGGCGCTATTAAGCGATGTAAATAAGGCATCCTGTAAAACATCCAACGGCGACGCTTTGCTGATGACCCCATCCAGCGGCAGCGGGGATAATGCGCTGATTAAGCGGGCTTCAGCATCATCATCGGCAATCACCAGACGCCGCATATGGGGATAATTTATCGCCAGTTCCGTCAGGCTGGATAATCCTGTCCGGCGTTCAGTTCTTAACGCAGAAAGAGAAAAAATAACGGCAGAAAACGGCGTCTTTAGCGCAGCCTTATAAAACGCGGATGGTTTTGAAAAAATATGAAGCGTATGTCGGCAATCCGGCATTGCATCAAATAGCCCTTTAATACCAATGGTGCTCATCACGCATTTTTCTACGAGCGCAACATTTCTCTTGCTGATTCTGTTTTCCATTCCATGGTTTCTCCATATACCGAAGGTAGGTTCAATTCTCTGGCTCCCTGAGAACTGTTTATCCATGCATACATCTCTGCATTACTGTGTATTGATAAGCGTCGCATGGCGCTATTTTTTTGGGCGCTAATTGTTTTATTACTTTTTTTAAGTAACGCCGCAATTTGGTTAATGCCCCACCCTTTTCCTAAAAGGCGTAATACTTTTCGTTCAGACAGCGTAAGGACAATCGGCCTGTCGTGGGACTGCTGAATTTCAGACGGTACCTGAGGCGATAATAACGTTTTACTTATTCTTTCTGAGCGAGCGTTTCCCGCATGGATAACGCTAATAAGATTCTCGATTGGCTCTTCGTCTGAAAGCAAGGTGCTGACGGGGCCCATCAGGAGATCAACCGCATGTGGATAGCAGGATTTAGGAACCAGAAATACCCAATGTATGTCGCGATATTGCGAGATTAAGCTATAAAAATATTCGCAGATAGCGCGGGGAGAGGCATTGTTAACTGCTAAATCAGCAATAACTAAATTACTTCGGCGTAGCTGTAGCAGCGTTAGCTCTTCTATCGTACGACAATACGCCAGTTTATAATCGGGGAAATTACCTGTTATAGCCCCTTTAAGGCCTTCCTGTATAAGAGGGGTTTTACTGATAATAAGTCCATTTTTGCAGCATCCTGGCAGCATAATTCCTCCGCACCCACGCCGCCACTTTTCATTGCCCCATTAATAAAAACACTATTAACAATGATCGCAAAGAAATATAGGCCGAGTGGATTAATTATCCTTGTTTTATTTTTAAATATCTAACATTGATTGCGCTACAATCCACATAGCACAAAAACATGAAATCACTATCGCATAGTTACTCATAAAACCAGAAGCAAGACAATTAAATTAACTAAATTTGCACATTAGCAATTCTAACGAAAACGCATCATATTAATAAATTTAAAATATGAGTTCGCCCTTCATTCATATTGCTGAGTCCTAAAACAAAAGCCCAACAATACTGTCCACCATCCATAAAACCCATGTAATATCTACGAATTACACTAAGTCATGCCTATTTTTACACCCGCTGCTCACGCCATTGTGGTTAAACCATTAATGCATATAGTTGATAAAATTCACCACATCATTGATTCAAAAATGAGCGGCCAGACTGGCATAATGCCTCTATTCTGGAAACGGACATACGAGAACCGTCGCCCATAAGGATATCCTGCCTGTGACGAAGCGCACGTCTCAGGAAGCTTATGCGTTGCGTCTGGTGGTTGACGTTTTTATCAACAAGAAATTGATCTTAACCAACGCCATCATGCCTGCGCTTCGTGTTAAAAAGAAAGCCTCTGTCATAGTGGCGGCGCATAGAATGTCTTTTCGGACAGGACGAGTCATGCAAGAAGAGCAATCAATTCAACGAGCAGTAACACGGTTATGTATTCAATGCGGGCTGCTTTTATTGCAGCACGGGGCGGAAAGCGCACTGGTTGATGAGCTTTCCACCCGCCTCGGTTTGGCGCTCGGTATAGATAGCGTCGAAAGCGCGATCTCCTCTAACGCCATTGTCCTGACGACCATTAAAGACGGACAATGTCTGACATCGACACGTAAAAACCAGGATCGCGGCATTAATATGCACGTCGTCACGGAGGTTCAGCATATCGTTATCCTCGCGGAACATCGTCTGCTGGATTACAAAGGCGTGGAAAAACGCTTTAGCCAGCTCCGCCCGCTGCGTTATCCGCGCTGGCTGGTGGCGTTTATGGTCGGTCTTTCCTGCTCCTGCTTTTGTAAGCTGAATAATGGCGGCTGGGATGGCGCGGTTATCACCTTTTTCGCCAGTATGATAGCCATGTATATCCGCCAGATGCTGGCGCAGCGGCATTTACATCCGCAGATCAATTTTTGCATTACCGCCTTTGTCGCTACCACGATTTCCGGGCTGATGCTCACCCTTCCCGCCTTTAGCCAGACGCCCACTATCGCCATGGCGGCGAGCGTACTGCTACTGGTGCCGGGCTTTCCGCTGATTAATTCCGTCGCAGATATGTTTAAAGGACATATTAATACCGGGCTGGCGCGCTGGGCTATCGCCAGCCTGTTGACACTGGCCACCTGTGTGGGCGTAGTGATGTCAATGACAATATGGGGGCTACGAGGATGGGTATAATCGACTTTTTACTGGCGCTAATGCAGGACATGATCTTGTCTGCGATCCCCGCCGTCGGGTTTGCGATGGTCTTTAATGTTCCCCACCGGGCGCTTCCGTGGTGCGCGCTACTGGGGGCGCTGGGTCATGGCTTGCGTATGCTGATGATGAGCGCAGGCTTTAATATCGAATGGTCGACGTTTATGGCTTCGCTGCTGGTCGGCAGTATTGGTATTCAGTGGTCACGCTGGTATCTCGCTCACCCTAAAGTGTTTACCGTCGCGGCCGTGATCCCGATGTTTCCGGGGATTTCCGCCTATACCGCGATGATTTCCGCAGTAAAAATTAGCCATCTGGGCTATAGCGAACCGATGATGATTACGCTGCTGACCAATTTTCTGAAAGCCTCTTCCATTGTTGGCGCGCTCTCAATTGGCCTCTCTGTACCGGGATTATGGCTGTACCGCAAACGCCCCCGCGTGTGATCGGTGGAACGCCTCCTGCTGTTCTTACAGGTCTGTGTGGTACTATAAAAACAGTCGCCCTTCTCGGTTGTTGTTCCATATTGAGAAACATTATGTCTTCCAGAATTTTAACGTCGGACGTCATCGGTATTGACGTCCTTTTACACGATCATCATGCTGTGCTGGCGAAGTCAACGGGCGGCGCAGTGGCGGTATTCGCTAATAATGCGCCTGCCTTTTATGCCGTGACGCCTGCACGCATGGCTGAACTGCTGGCGCTTGAAGAAAAGTTATCACGTCCGGGAAGCGATGTGGCGTTAGACGCGCAATTTTACGAAGAACCCGAAGCCGCCCCCGTTGCGATTCCCTGCGGAAAATTCGCCATGTATCCCGCCTGGCAACCGGATGCGGATTTTCAGCGTCAGGCTGCCCTTTGGGGCGTGGCGCTTCGGGAGCCTGTCACCGCAGAAGAGCTAGCGGCGTTTATCGCCTACTGGCAGGCGGAAGGTAAGGTTTTTCACCATATCCAGTGGCAGCAAAAGCTGGCGCGCAGCGTGCAAATCAGCCGTTCCAGCAATGGCGGAATGCCGCAGCGCGACATCAATAGCGTCAGCGAACCTGACAATCATATTCCACCAGGTTTTAGGGGGTAACGATGAAAAATGTTGGCGACCTGATGCAGCGTCTACAAAAAATGATGCCTGCGCATATTACGCCGGCGTTTAAAACGGGCGAAGAACTGCTGGCCTGGCAGAAAGAGCAGGGCGAGATCCGGGCGGCAGCGCTGGCGCGGGAAAATCGGGCGATGAAAATGCAGCGCACCTTTAACCGTTCCGGCATTCGACCGCTGCATCAAAACTGCTCGTTTGATAACTATCGGGTTGAGTGCGACGGACAAATGAACGCGTTAAGCAAAGCCCGACAGTACGTGGATGAATTTGACGGCAATATCGCCAGCTTTGTCTTTTCCGGCAAGCCGGGAACCGGTAAAAACCATCTCGCCGCGGCTATTTGTAACGAGCTGCTGCTGCGCGGAAAGTCGGTACTGATTATCACCGTAGCGGATATTATGTCAGCGATGAAAGACACGTTCAGCAATCGGGAAACCAGCGAAGAGCAGTTGCTTAACGATCTGAGTAACGTTGATCTGCTGGTGATCGACGAGATCGGCGTGCAGACCGAATCCCGCTATGAAAAAGTGATCATCAATCAAATTGTCGATCGTCGTTCCTCGTCAAAACGTCCCACCGGCATGTTGACGAACAGCAATATGGAAGAGATGACGAAAATGCTTGGCGAACGCGTCATGGACCGTATGCGTCTCGGCAACAGTTTATGGGTTAATTTTAGCTGGGACAGTTACCGCAGCCGAGTGACGGGTAAAGAGTATTAAATTGCAACGTGCGCCAGGGCGATACGACGCCTAGCTGGCATAACACAGGTGATTACCATGAATACAGCGAAACATGTTCTGTGCTGCGCGGCGATCGCCAGCGTACTGATTTCCACCAGCGGTATTGCCGCCAGTCAGTTAAGCGCTCAGGGCGCGAACGCACAGCAGGGCGGGATGTCGCTTTCTGCGCTAACCGGTCTGCTCAGCAGAGGTGCCCAGTCGCTCAGTGCTGATAATATGAATAATGCCGCCGGTATTTTGCAGTACTGCGCCAAACAGAAACTGGCGTCCGCTACCAACGTGGAAAACGTTAAAAATCAGATTCTGAACAAGTTAGGGTTGGATACCACACAGCAGGAGCAGGACACTAACTACCTGAACGGCCTGCAAGGGTTGCTCAAGACGAAGGACGGCCAGCAATTGAACCTCAATAATATCGGCAGTACGCCGCTGGCGGAAAAGGTGAAAACCAAAGCTTGCGATCTGGTGTTGCAGCAAGGGCTGAATTTCCTCTCCTGACTGCGCTTTTCTGACCGTGCGCCACGCCGGGACGCCCTGTTAAAAGCCGTGTTTTGGCCCTTTACCCGCCAACACGGCATTAACCCGACTTTTCTCTTCGTCTTTTCCTGTTATTAACCGCTATGGCAGGAAGTGATGCCGATCAAAAAACCAACTTTCTAAACTCATTCTAAATAACAGCGCCGTGTAAAGTTATTAGAATTGCAGCAATGTGACATCGCTATTACATTGTTAGAAATTTTTTCCTGCCAGCGATAAGCCTGGTTTATTGAGGATCGTCAGTTGTCCGAGTTGCTCTCTGTCGCTCTGTTTCTCGCCTCTGTGCTGATATATGCCTGGAAGGCGGGCCGTAACACTTGGTGGTTTGCCGCCACTCTCACGGTGCTGGGACTTTTTGTCATTCTGAATATTACCCTGTATGCCAGCGACTATTTTACCGGCGACGGGATCAACGACGCAGTGCTTTATACGCTCACGAATAGTCTGACGGGAGCGGGAGTCGGCAAATATATTCTGCCGGGAATCGGCATTGCCCTGGCGTTAGTGGCGGTATTCGGCGCGCTGGGATGGGTACTACGCCGCCGCCGTCACCATCCTCATCATGTCGGTTACAGCCTGCTGGCGTTACTGCTGGCGTTGGGTTCGGTCGACGCCAGCCCGGCGTTTCGCCAGATTACCGAACTGGTAAAATCACAAATGCGCGATGGCGATCCGGATTTTGCCGTTTATTATAAAGAACCAGCAAAAACCATTCCTCATCCGAAGCTCAATCTGGTCTATATCTACGGCGAGAGCCTGGAACGGACCTATTTTGATAATGACGCGTTCCCCAATCTCACGCCAGAGTTGGGCGCGCTGAAAAATGAGGGGCTGGATTTCAGCCATACCATGCAACTGCCGGGAACGGATTACACCATCGCCGGGATGGTGGCTTCCCAGTGTGGTATTCCGCTGTTTGCGCCGTTTGAGGGCAATGCGTCCGCGTCGGTTTCCAGCTTCTTCCCGCAGAATATCTGCCTCGGCGATATTCTGAAAAACTCCGGCTACCAGAACTATTTCGTGCAGGGCGCTAACCTGCGTTTTGCCGGGAAAGACGTGTTCCTGAAATCACACGGATTTGATCATCTGTACGGCGCTGAAGAGCTAAAAACGGTGGTGGCGGACCCGTCTTATCGTAACGACTGGGGCTTCTACGACGATACGGTGCTTGATGAGGCATGGAAGAAATTTGAAGCGCTTTCCCGCTCAGGCCAGCGTTTTTCGCTGTTTACGCTGACCGTAGATACTCACCACCCGGACGGGTTTATCTCACGCACCTGCAACCGTAAACGCTACGATTACGACGGCAAGCCCAACCAGTCCTTTAGCACCGTAAGTTGCAGCCAGGAAAACATCGCCGAGTTTATCAACAAAATCAAAGCGTCACCGTGGTTTAAAGATACCGTTATCGTCGTCTCTTCCGACCATCTGGCGATGAACAATACGGCCTGGAAATACCTGAATAAGCAAGATCGCAACAATCTGTTTTTCATTCTGCGCGGCGATAAACCGCAGCAGGAGACGCTGGCGGTCAAACGCAACACGATGGACAACGGCGCAACGGTGCTGGATATTCTCGGCGGCGATAATTTTATCGGTCTGG
The DNA here is from genome assembly GCF_039650795.1 of Salmonella sp. K21076. Lineage (NCBI taxonomy): Bacteria > Pseudomonadati > Pseudomonadota > Gammaproteobacteria > Enterobacterales > Enterobacteriaceae > Salmonella > Salmonella sp. K21076. The sequence goes on along the minus strand of NZ_JBCLYA010000050.1, from coordinate 270,629 downwards.
GACGTAGCAGCCTTTCCGGGCAGTCGCTGTCGGAAGTGTTCCTGAATGTAAAAGAGAAAGTGCTGGCGATGAAGCCGGATATCATTCGCCTGTGGAATTTCCCGAAAGAGATAAAAGATTTTACCGTCGATCGGGACAAAAACATGATCGCGTTTTCCGGGAGCCACTTCCGCCTGCCGTTACTACTGCGCGTATCGGATAAGCGCGTCGAGCCGTTACCGGAAAGTGAATACTCCGCTCCGCTACGGTTCCAGTTGGCCGACTTCGCCCCGCGCGATAATTTCGTTTGGATCGATCGCTGCTACAAAATGGCGCAGCTATGGGCGCCGGCGCTGGCGCTCTCTACCGACTGGTGCGTCTCGCAGGGACAGCTTGGCGGGCAGCAAACCGTACAGCATGTTGATAAAGCGCAGTGGCAGGGTAAGACGGCGTTTAAAGACACGATGATCGATATGGAGCGCTACAAAGGCAACGTCGATACCTTAAAGATTGTCGATAACGATATTCGTTATAAAGCCGATAGCTTTATTTTTAATGTGGCGGGCGCGCCGGAGGAGGTGAAGCAGTTTAGCGGCATTTCCCGGCCGGAGTCCTGGGGGCGCTGGTCAAATGCGCAGTTGGGCGATGAGGTTAAAATCGAATATAAAGCGCCGCTGCCGAAAAAGTTTGATCTGGTGATCACCGCCAAAGCCTTCGGCGACAACGCGAATCGGCCGATTCCGGTACGCGTAGGCAACGAAGAACAGACGCTGGTGCTGGGTCACGATGTGTCCACTATCACGCTGCATTTCAACAACCCGACGGACGCGAATACCTTAGTCATTGCGCCGCCCGCTCCCGTCTCCACCAACGAAGGTAATATTTTGGGCCATTCGCCGCGCAAATTGGGGATTGGCATGGTGGAGATCAAAGTGGTGAATGTTGAGAGTTAAAAGAGAATGTCATATATGCCGGGTGCGGCTACGCCTTACCCGGCCTACACATCATCTTTATCAATAAACTGGCGCATAGGCCTGGTAAGCGCTACGCCATCAGGCAAAAGTGTGAACATCTCATCCGGCCTACGGTCGTCTGTAGGCCGACTGTTCACCACTACGCCCTTAAAACGTTTCCCAATTATCGCTGCCGTCGGCCACAGCGGCCTTTGGTGACGACACGGCTGCCGGGGTTTTTACCGCTGCCACTTCACGCGCACGCTGCTGTTGCTGGTGAATACGGAACACCGCGACGGCCTGGGTCAGACGGCTGGCTTGCTCTTCCAGCGCCGCAGCCGCGGCGGCGGACTCTTCCACCAGCGAGGCGTTCTGCTGCGTTACGCGATCCATCTCCGCTACCGCCAGGCCCACCTGGTCGATACCACGGCTTTGCTCGTCAGACGCCGAGGCAATCTCGCCCATAATGTCGGTCACGCGGGTAACTGCATTGACGATCTCATCCATGGTTTCACCGGCGCTTTCGACCAGCGTCGAACCTACATCAACACGGCTCACGGAATCCTCAATCAGACTCTTGATCTCCCGTGCCGCCTGCGCGCTACGCTGGGCCAGATTACGGACTTCACCGGCCACCACCGCGAACCCGCGTCCCTGCTCGCCTGCGCGCGCCGCTTCTACCGCCGCATTCAGCGCCAGAATATTGGTCTGGAAAGCAATACCGTCGATTACGCTGATAATATCGGCGATTTTCTGCGAACTGGAGGCGATATCGCGCATTGTTTGTACGACGTTATCCACTACTTTGCCGCCTTTTTGCGCTGTCTCTGACGCACTCAGCGCCAGATGGCTGGCCTGACGGGCGTTTTCGGCGTTCTGTTTCACGGTGGCGGTCAGTTGTTCCATACTGGCGGCGGTCTCTTCCAGAGACGCTGCCTGCTGCTCAGTACGGGAAGAGAGATCGTTGTTGCCCATCGCAATCTCGCTGGCGCCGCTATAGATTGCATTCGCGCCGTTACGTACATCGCCAACGGTACGCATCAGTTCACTTTGCATATGACGCAGGTTTTCAGCCAACTGCCCCATTTCGTTGGAGCCTTCCACGTCGATACGCTTCACCAGATCGCCGCTGGCGATATGACGAATGCTTTCAATCAGACGATTCATCGGGGCGATAAGCGACAGTTTGATGCCGAACCAGACGGCGATAATGACCACCAGAACGGCAATCAGCACACTGACCAGTACCCACATCGCCTGGTTGTAGGAACTGTTGTTATCCTCAACAGCAATATCGTACAGACGATCGTTTTGCTGCATATAGGCCATGTACTGCTTCTCAAAAGCGTCCTGATAGCTTTGAGTCGGTTGATCAAAAACTCGTTAATCTTACCCGCGCCAAGAAGCTGAATAAGCTCCGCCAACGCGTCGTGGTAGATATCATAGGTTCGTTTGATCTCAAGGAAAGCCGCCTCACTCTGACGTGGATCGCGCGGTAACGCCTCATACTGCGCCCAGTTTTTTTCGGTCAGCTTCAGCGTATTGGTCGCCCCCTGCATCAGTTCAGCGACAGTTGCGCCGCTGCCAATATTGCTCTGGTCCATCATCCAGCGGATACCCGCGCGATTCAGGGTATTACGCGTTTGCAACAGTTCCACCCAGATTGCATTCAGGGCAGACTGCTGCTGACGAATGGTTTGCAATACGGTGAAGTTTTCTTTGTCATTCTTCAGCGAGTTGAAGAACAGCCCGCCGGATGTCAGTTGTAAAAGGCCAAATAGCGCCAATACCAGCAGTAAGCTGGTAACAATTTTAATTCGCTTTAACATGTTTTCTCTTTCCGCTAGACAGATACAGAATTTTCGGCCTGGAAAGGGAAAACTTTATGGGATGCGCGCCATTAATATCACGATTAGCTCAGTGAAGTCGTTATGACGCCCCGCGCAACAAGGATCGTCCCATTTTATATCGTGATCTCAATCACATAAAATAGCCCACGCCCTCCTCCGCGAAACCGCTTACCGGTACGTCCGACCGCTTAAACCGCCATACAACCACTCACTGATTTACCTAACTTTACGCGCGCGATGATCTGGCAAGATCCTCTCAGCATAGCAGTCAATCTACCTCCTCAAACACGAACTCAATGTCCACCCAGCTTCGGCTGATAATTAAACTTACAACCAGGTTTTACTATGGATACGAAAAAGATATTCAAGCACATACCCCAGGTGATTCTCGGAATCATCGGTGCTTTCTGCCTCTCGGTCGTTGCCCTACGTCGGGGTGAACACGTGAGCGCCCTGTGGATCGTGGTCGCTTCCGTTTCCGTCTATCTGGTGGCTTACCGCTACTACAGCCTGTACATCGCCCAGAAGGTCATGAAACTCGACCCGACGCGCGCGACGCCGGCGGTTATCAATAACGACGGCCTGAACTACGTGCCGACTAACCGCTACGTGCTGTTTGGTCACCACTTCGCCGCCATCGCCGGCGCAGGTCCGCTGGTCGGGCCGGTATTGGCCGCGCAGATGGGCTATCTGCCGGGGACACTGTGGCTGCTGGCGGGCGTAGTGCTCGCGGGCGCAGTGCAGGACTTTATGGTGCTGTTCATCTCTTCCCGCCGTAACGGCGCCTCTCTTGGCGAGATGATCAAAGAAGAGATGGGGACCGTTCCAGGCACCATCGCGCTATTCGGCTGCTTCTTAATCATGATCATCATCCTCGCGGTGCTGGCATTAATTGTGGTTAAAGCGCTGGCCGAAAGCCCGTGGGGCGTCTTCACTGTCTGCTCAACGGTGCCGATTGCGCTGTTTATGGGCATCTACATGCGCTTCCTGCGTCCGGGACGCGTAGGCGAAGTCTCCGTTATTGGTATCGTGCTGCTGGTGGCGTCTATTTACTTCGGCGGCGTAATTGCCCACGACCCGTACTGGGGCCCGGCGCTGACCTTTAAAGACACCACCATTACCTTCGCGCTGATCGGCTACGCCTTTGTTTCCGCGCTGCTGCCGGTATGGCTGATCCTCGCCCCGCGCGACTATCTCGCTACCTTCCTGAAAATCGGCGTGATCGTCGGTCTGGCGCTGGGGATTGTGATCCTCAACCCGGAACTGAAAATGCCAGCATTGACGCAGTATGTCGACGGTACCGGCCCGCTGTGGAAAGGCGCTCTGTTCCCGTTCCTGTTCATCACCATCGCCTGTGGCGCCGTCTCTGGCTTCCACGCGCTCATCTCTTCCGGCACCACACCGAAACTGCTGGCCTGTGAGACCGATGCGCGTTTTATCGGCTACGGCGCGATGCTGATGGAGTCCTTTGTTGCGGTGATGGCGCTGGTGGCGGCCTCGATCATTGAACCGGGTCTCTACTTCGCGATGAACACCCCGCCGGCAGGTCTGGGCATTACCATGCCAAACCTGCACGAGATGGGCGGCGAGAACGCGCCGCTGATTATGGCGCAGTTGAAAGACGTTACTGCACATGCAGCGGCGACCGTCAGCTCCTGGGGCTTTGTGATTTCCCCGGAACAAATCCTGCAAACTGCGAAAGATATCGGTGAACCGTCAGTATTGAACCGCGCAGGCGGCGCGCCAACGCTGGCAGTAGGTATCGCGCACGTGTTCCACAAAGTCCTGCCGATGGCGGATATGGGCTTCTGGTATCACTTCGGTATTCTGTTCGAAGCACTGTTTATCCTGACCGCACTGGATGCGGGTACCCGTTCCGGCCGCTTTATGTTGCAGGATTTGCTGGGTAACTTCGTCCCGTTCCTGAAAAAAACCGATTCTCTGGTCGCGGGTATCATCGGTACCGCAGGCTGCGTCGGTTTGTGGGGCTATCTGCTGTATCAGGGTGTGGTCGACCCGCTGGGCGGCGTGAAGAGCCTGTGGCCGCTCTTCGGTATCTCTAACCAGATGCTGGCCGCCGTGGCGCTGGTGTTGAGCACCGTGGTACTGATCAAAATGCAGCGCACCAAGTACATCTGGGTGACGGTAATCCCGGCGGTATGGCTGCTGATCTGCACCACCTGGGCACTGGGCCTGAAACTGTTCAGCGCCAACCCACAGATGGAAGGTTTCTTCTACATGGCAAACCTGTATAAAGAGAAGATTGCCAACGGCACCAACCTGACCGCGCAGCAGATTGCCAATATGAACCATATCGTGGTGAACAACTACACTAACGCTGGTTTGAGTATTCTGTTCCTGGTGGTGGTGTACAGTATTATCTTCTACGGTTTCACCACCTGGATGAAGGTACGCAACAGCGATAAACGTACCGATAAAGAAACCCCGTATGTGCCCGTGCCGGAAGGCGGCGTGAAGATCTCTTCACACCACTAAAACTGATGCCGGGTAGCGCACAGCGATCCCGGCTAGTGTAGGCCGGATAAGGCGCAAGCCGCCATCCGGCTTTATTCATTAACAGGACGGCAGAATGTTTGATACTTTAGGTCAGGCAAAAAAATATCTCGGCCAGGCGGCAAAAATGTTGATTGGTATTCCGGACTACGACAACTATGTCGAGCACATGAAAACCAACCATCCCGACAAGCCGTACATGACCTATGAAGAGTTCTTCCGCGAACGTCAGCAAGCACGTTACGGCGGCGATGGCAAAGGCGGTATGCGCTGTTGTTAATGGAGAGACTATGACCCCGATTGCAGTTACCCTACTTACCGGTTTTCTTGGTGCCGGCAAAACCACCCTACTACGCCATATCCTCAACGAACAACATGGTTTTAAAATCGCCGTTATCGAAAACGAATTTGGCGAAGTCTCCGTTGACGATCAACTGATTGGCGATCGCGCCACACAGATCAAAACCCTGACTAACGGCTGCATCTGCTGTACCCGCTCCAACGAGCTGGAAGATGCGCTATTAGACCTGCTCGACAGCCGCGACCGCGGCGATATTGCTTTCGACCGCCTGGTGATTGAATGCACCGGCATGGCCGACCCCGGCCCGATTATTCAGACCTTTTTCTACCATGACGTATTATGCGAACGCTACCTGTTAGACGGCGTGATTGCGCTGGTCGACGCGGTGCACGCTAACGAGCAGATGAACCAGTTCACCATCGCCCAGTCGCAGATAGGCTACGCCGACCGTATCCTGCTGACCAAAACCGACGTGGCAGGCGACAGCGAGAAACTGCGCGAGCGGCTGGCGCGTATCAACGCCCGCGCCCCGGTTTACACCGTGGTACACGGCGATATTGACCTGAGTCAGTTGTTTAATACCAGCGGCTTTATGCTGGAAGAGAACGTGCTGGCAAGCCAACCGCGTTTCCACTTTATTGCCGATAAACAGAACGATGTGTCGTCAATTGTGGTGGAACTGGATTACCCGGTGGATATCAGCGAGGTTTCGCGGGTGATGGAAAACCTGCTGCTGGAATCAGCGGATAAACTGCTGCGTTACAAAGGGATGCTGTGGATCGACGGCGAACCCAACCGCCTGCTGTTCCAGGGCGTGCAGCGTCTCTACAGCGCCGACTGGGACAGACCGTGGGGCGACGAAACGCCGCATAGCACGCTAGTGTTTATCGGGATCCAGTTGCCGGAAGACGAGATCAGAGCGGCGTTTGCGGGGTTAAGGAAGTAACCATTAAGCGCTTATCTGGCCTGGCGGGAATTTGTAGGCCGGATAAGGCGCAGCCGCCATCCGGCATCTTCTGGCTATTTCTTATTTTGCTCGCGCAGCATCGCTTCGCGCAGAATGGCATTCAGCCGCGTCTGGTAGCCTTTTCCTGGCCGTTTCAGCCATTCCATAACGTCGGCGTCAATACGCACCGAGGCCTGAGTTTTTAACGGGCGAAAAAACTTACCACGCACTGCTTCAGACCACTGTCCATCCTCCGAAGCGGGAATGTCGCTGTAATCAATCTCATCATCTGATTTTTTCGCCAGCGCCTTCAGTTCAGCCTCATGCTGAGCACTCAGCGCGGATGCGTTGCCGCGTTTATGTTTAACCATGCTCATAACGATTCCTCTCTTTTCTGTCTGCCTTACGAGCGCTGATGATACGGATAACTTCAAAACCACTTTCGAACCGAACGCTATGAGCAACCAGAATGACCACAATGCCATGAACAAGGCCGAGGGTCTGCCAACGATATTCTCCATTCTCATAACGCTCCTGACGTGACAGGTGTCGGGGATCGTCAAACACCAGTACCGCATCCTCAAAGCGGACACCGTGCTTCCTCAGGTTGCTTTTAGCCTTGTTCGCATCCCATTCAAACTCCATCGGCATGTGTTTTCCCTAATTGTATATACAAAAATGTATATACAATTATCTTACGATTATACCTGGATTGTTGGAAATAGCTTCACAATTTGCGTATTCGAGATAAAAGAAAATTGACCAGAAGAGTAGGCCGCAGAAGGCATGGGTTTAGGCTGATACGCAGCCATAGAAAGTCACGTGATTTCTGGGCGAGAGGAAACACAGGTGCCCACAACGTGGTCCATCTCAATTACCCGTAATCAGGTTCCAGCGTTACCACTACTCAAAGTAATCCATATCGAGCTTTGGCAACTTGAGTAAACGTGAGGATACGCCAATATCATTATCAATCATCAGATGCACCAGCCTGTCGCCATCCACCAGCACCAGACCTTCAACTTTGTTAGCATAGTCTCTGGCATGCGCCGTAAAGCCTGAGGTGGTAATAAAGACGCCACGTTTCACTTTTTGCTCAGGCAATGCACCATAAAAGCCCCTGACTTCAGCGCTCCCGACGGTGCCTTTCCAGCGTTTGGCCTGAACGTAGACTTTTTCCAGCCCGAGCTTATCGAGAGAGATAATACCGTCAATGCCGCCATCGCCGGTTCCCCCGACGCGCTGCAAATCACCGCGATGACCGCCATATCCCAGGCGGTGCAACACATCTAACACAATCACTTCAAAACGCGCCGGCGAAACCTGAAGCAGGTTCTCCAGCAATTCTTCGGCAACAGATTCACGAATCTCATTGAGCGCTTGCTCCAGGCGATCGTCCGGGCTGCTTCTGGCAAGCTCATCATCCTCAATCGATTCTGGCTGTGGATCTAACGCCACCGCATCTGCCGGCTTACTGAGCTTTACGCCGTTAAAATCACAAGCAAAATGACTCACTTCCTGCTCGGTCATCGGCTGCGGATGCGAGGCAACCCAGCTCATTCCCGCTGGTGTTAAACACCATTTTCCCCGGGATAGGCTCTGCGATAACCCGGCGCGTTTGAGACGATCGTGCGCCCAACCGGTGCGGTTCTGGTACGTCAGTTGTCCACTGGTAATCACCTCTGCACGCTGCTGCTCATTTAACCCAAGCATTTCGGCTGCAGCTTCACGCACTTCTCTGACCAAAGCGCCCTCGGGTCGAGTGGCCAGAAAACGCAACACTGGTTCAATAAATTTGTCATATGTTGGAACAGCCATAAATCCATCCCTGCTATTGATATAGATTAGATACCCCGCCGGAGAACGATACTCTTCAGGAAAACATTAGGAAAGAAGCAGTTACTCTCTGATTGTTCGTTGATCACACACAATATGAAGTCTACCATGGGTCTGTTATTTTCCCTTTACGGCACAAGGTAATAACGTCTTCCCGCTCAGGAACCGGATAGATAAAAATGAACAAATCTAACTTCGACTTTCTCAAAGGCGTCAACGACTTCATTTACGCCATCGCCTGCGCGGCGGAAAACAACTATCCGGACGATCCTAATACCACTCTGATAAAAATGCGCATGTTTGGCGAAGCCACCGCGAAACATCTCGGCCAGTTGCTGGATATACCCGTCTGCGAAAACCAACATGACCTGCTACGCGAACTGGGCAAGATTGCGTTTATTGATGACAGCATCCTTTCTGTTTTCCATAAGCTGCGCCGTATCGGTAACCTGGCCGTCCACGAATTTCATAACGATCTGGACGATGCCCAGATGTGCCTGCGGCTCGGGTTCCGCCTCAGCGTCTGGTACTACCGACTGGTAACCAAAGATTACGATTTCCCGGTGCCGATGTTTGTTCTGCCAGAACACGGCGAGAATCTTTATCACCAGGAAGTGCTGACGCTGAAACAACAGTTGGAACGTCAGGCGCAAGAGAAAGTACAAAGTCAGGCCGAACTGGAAGCTCAGCAGCAAAGACTGGTTGCGCTCAACGGCTACATTGCCATCCTTGAGGGCAAACAGCAGGAAACCGAAGCCCAGACCAAAGCACGTCTGGCCGCGCTGGAGGCACAGCTTGCGGCAAAAGATGCCGAACTGGCGAAGCAAACCGAACAGGAACGTAAGGCCTATCACAAAGAGATCACCGATCAGGCTATCAAGCGCACGCTGAATCTCAGCGAAGAAGAGAGCCGCTTCCTGATCGACGCCCAGTTGCGCAAAGCGGGCTGGCAGGCCGACAGTAAAACGCTGCGCTTTGCCAAAGGCGCTCGCCCGGAACCCGGCGTCAATAAAGCGATTGCCGAATGGCCAACGGGTACAGATGAAACGGGAAAAACAGGCTTTGCCGATTACGTATTGTTCGTTGGCCTGAAGCCCATCGCCGTCGTTGAAGCGAAACGCAAAAATACCGATGTCTTCAGCAAGCTCAACGAGTCTTACCGCTACAGTAAATACTTCGATAACGGATTTTTACGCGACACGCTGCTGGAGCACTACGCTCCCGACGAAGTGCATGACGCCGTGCCAGAGTATGAAATCAGCTGGCAGGACACCAGCGGCAAACAGCGCTTTAAAATCCCCTTCTGCTACTCCACCAACGGGCGCGAATACCGCGCAGCGATGAAGACCAAAAGCGGTATCTGGTATCGCGATGTCCGACACACCACCAATATGTCAAAAGCGCTGCCGGAATGGCATCGCCCGGAAGAGCTGCTGGATATGCTGGGCAGCGACCCGCAGAAACAAAACCAGTGGTTTGCTGAAAACCCCGGAATGAGCGAACTCGGCCTGCGCTATTACCAGGAGGATGCCGTCCGCGCGGTGGAAAAGGCTATCGTTAACGGCCAGCAAGAGATCCTGCTGGCGATGGCGACCGGTACCGGTAAAACCCGTACCGCCATCGCCCTGATGTTCCGCCTGATCCAGTCGCAGCGTTTCAAACGCGTTCTTTTCCTGGTCGACCGTCGCTCGCTTGGCGAACAGGCGCTGGGGTCGTTTGAAGACACGCGCATTAACGGCGACACCTTTAACAGCATTTTTGATATCAAAGGGTTGACCGACAAATTCCCGGAAGACAGCACCAAAATTCACGTCGCCACGGTGCAGTCACTGGTCAAGCGTACGCTGCAATCCGATGAGCCAATGCCGGTTGGCCGCTACGACTGTATCGTCGTCGATGAAGCACACCGCGGCTACATTCTCGATAAAGAGCAAACCGAGGGCGAGCTGCAGTTCCGCAGCCAGCTGGATTACGTTTCCGCCTACCGTCGCATTCTCGACCATTTCGATGCGGTAAAAATCGCCCTGACCGCCACGCCAGCGCTGCATACAGTGGAGATTTTCGGCGAACCGGTTTACCGCTACACCTACCGTACGGCGGTGATCGACGGTTACCTGATCGATCAGGATCCCCCTATTCAGATCGTCACCCGCAACGCGCAGGATGGGGTCTATCTTTCCGAGGGTGAACAGGTGGAGCGCCTGAACCCACAGGGCGAGCTGATCAACGACACGCTGGCCGACGATCAGGATTTTGAGGTCGCCGACTTTAACCGTGGCCTGGTGATCCCGGCGTTTAACCGCGCGGTATGCGGCGAGCTCACCAAATACCTGGATCCCATCGGGCAACAAAAAACGCTGGTGTTCTGCGTCACCAACGCCCATGCCGACATGGTGGTTGACGAACTGCGTACCGCGTTTAAGAAAAAGTATCCGCAGCTTGAGCACGACGCGATCATCAAGATCACCGGTGATGCCGATAAAGACGCGAAGAAAGTGCAAAGCATGATCGTCCGTTTCAACAAAGAGCGGTTGCCCAATATCGTGGTCACCGTCGATCTGCTGACCACCGGTGTGGATATTCCGTCTATCTGTAATATTGTGTTCCTGCGCAAAGTCAAAAGCCGCATTCTCTACGAGCAGATGAAGGGCCGTGCCACGCGTTTGTGCCCGTCGGTAGGGAAAACCAGCTTTAAGATTTACGACTGCGTGGATATCTACAGTTCGCTGGAAAGCGTCGACACCATGCGCCCGGTGGTTGTGCGTCCGCAGGTGGAGCTGCAAACGCTGGTCAACGAAATTACCGACTCAGAAACCTACAAAACCATTGAAGCGGATGGCCGCAGTTTTGCCGAACACAGCCATGAACAGCTGGTCGCTAAGCTGCAGCGGATTATCGGTCTTGCCACCTATAACCGTGACCACAGCGAAACGGTGGATAAGCAAGTACGTCGTCTGGACGAACTGTGCCTGGATGCCGCGGGCGTTAACTTTGGTGGTCTGGCTTCGCGCCTGCGGGAAAAAGGGCCGCACTGGAGCGCCGAGATTTTCAATAAGCTTCCTGGTTTTATCGCCCGCCTCGAAAGGCTGAAAACCGATATCAACGCCCTGCGCGATGCGCCGATCTTCCTCGATATTGACGATGAGGTGGTGAGCGTCAAATCGCTGTACGGCGACTACGATACGCCGCAGGACTTTCTCGAAGCGTTCGATGCGCTGGTGCAACACGCCCCTAACGCCCAGCCGGCGCTGCAGGCGGTGATCAATCGTCCGCGTGACCTCACCCGTAAAGGGCTGGTGGAATTGCAGGAGTGGTTTGACCGCCAGCATTTTGAAGAGTCCTCTCTGCGCAGCGCGTGGAAAGAAACACGCAATGAAGATATTGCCGCCCGCCTGATCGGCCATATCCGCCGTGCGGCGGTGGGCGATGCGCTCAAACCGTTCGACGAGCGTGTCGATCACGCGCTGGCGCGTATCAAAGGCGAGAACGACTGGAGCCCTGAGCAGCTAAGCTGGCTCGACCGTTTAGCGCAGGCGCTGAAAGAGAAAGTGGTGCTCGACGACGACGTCTTCAAAACCGGCAATTTCCACCGTCGCGGCGGTAAGTCCATGTTACAGCGCACCTTTGACGACAACCTCGACAGCGTGCTGGATAAGTTCAGCGATTATATCTGGGACGAGCTGGCTTAAGAGGGTATCATCCCCGTTTTCGCCGGATGGCGGCGATGCCTTATCCGGCCTACACGTAACCCTGTAGGCCTGATAAGCGAAGCGCCATCAGGCATCTGAAATGCTCAATCACTTTTGCGACCCACAATGGTGGTCGCCATGTCAAATGGGATCTTCAATGAACAATAACGATCTGGTCGCCAAGCTGTGGAAACTGTGCGACAACCTGCGCGACGGCGGCGTCTCCTATCAAAACTACGCCAATGAACTCGCCTCGCTGCTGTTTTTGAAAATGTGCAAAGAGACCGGTCAGGAAGCGGACTACCTGCCGGAAGGCTACCGCTGGGATGACCTGAAATCGCGCATTGACCAGGAGCAGTTGCAGTTTTACCGTAAAATGCTGGTGCATCTGGGGGAAGATAAGAAAAAACTGGTGCAGGCGGTATTTCATAATGTGTGTACAACCATCACTGAACCCAAACAGATAACAGAATTAGTCAGCAACATGGATTCGCTGGACTGGTACAGCGGTACACGCGGCAAGTCCCGCGACGACTTCGGCGATATGTACGAAGGGCTGCTGCAGAAGAACGCTAACGAAACCAAATCCGGCGCGGGCCAGTACTTCACCCCGCGTCCGCTGATCAAAACCATTATTCATCTGCTGAAGCCGCAGCCGCGTGAGGTGGTGCAGGACCCGGCTGCCGGGACCGCAGGTTTTTTGATTGAAGCCGACCGTTACGTGAAGTCGCAGACCAACGATCTGGATGACCTTGATGGCGACACCCAGGATTTCCAGATCCACCGCGCGTTTATCGGCCTCGAGCTGGTGCCCGGCACCCGTCGTCTGGCGCTGATGAACTGTCTGCTGCACGATATTGAAGGCAACCTCGACCACGGCGGCGCCATCCGTCTGGGCAACACGCTGGGCAGCGACGGCGAGAATTTACCGCAGGCCGATATTGTCGCCACCAACCCGCCGTTTGGCAGCGCCGCGGGCACCAACATTACCCGCACCTTCGTGCACCCGACCAGCAACAAACAGCTTTGCTTTATGCAGCATATTATCGAAACCCTGCGCCCCGGCGGCCGTGCGGCAGTGGTGGTGCCGGATAACGTACTATTTGATCGAGTTGGATTGGAAATTCGTCGAGATTTAATGGACAAATGCCATCTGCACACCATCCTGCGTCTGCCGACCGGCATCTTTTACGCCCAGGGCGTCAAAACCAACGTGCTGTTCTTTACCAAAGGTACGGTAGCCAATCCGACTCAGGATAAGGACTGTACCGATGACGTGTGGGTGTACGACCTGCGCACCAATATGCCGAGATTTGGTAAGCGTACACCGTTTACTGAGCAATACCTGCAGCCGTTTGAAACCGTCTATGGTGAGGATCCGCACGGCTTAAGCCCACGAGCCGAAGGTGAGTGGAGTTTTAACGCTGAAGAGACGGAAGTTGCTGACAGCGAAGAGAACAAAAACACCGATCAGCACCAGGCCACCAGCCGCTGGCGCAAGTTCAGCCGCGAGTGGATCCGCACGGCAAAATCCGATTCGCTGGATATCTCCTAGCTGAAGGATAAGGACAGCATCGACGCCGACAGCCTGCCGGAACCGGACGTGTTAGCCGCAGAAGCGATGGGCGAGCTGGTGCAGGCGCTGGGCGAGCTGGATGCACTGATGCGAGAGCTGGGCGCGGGCGATGAGGCGGATGCGCAGCGCCAGTTGCTGGAAGAAGCGTTTGGGGGGGAGAAGGAATGAGTGGGGGGAAATTGCCGGAGGGGTGGGTGACAACCCATCTTTCAGAAATATGCAGTAAGCCTCAATATGGCTACACAACTAAGTCAAGCTCTATGGGGGATGTAAAATTTTTAAGAACAACCGATATTACAAAAGGAGCGGTTGACTGGTCCAGTGTACCTTATTGCATGGATGCCCCGGAAGATGTTTCAAAATACCAATTACAGGACAGAGATATTGTGATATCTCGAGCCGGTTCGGTTGGGTTTAGTTTTTTGGTACAAAACCCTCCAAGCCAAGTTGTTTTTGCTTCATACCTTATTCGATTTAAACCAGTTAATTATTTTTCAGAATATTACTTAAAACGTTTTTTAGAGTCGAGTGACTATTGGAATCAGCTGTCTTTAATGTCAGCAGGGAATGCTGTACAAAATGTTAATGCTCAAAAGTTATCAACACTTACAGTACCAATACCACCTATAGCCGAACAAAAAATCATCGCCGAAAAACTCGATACGCTGCTGGCACAGGTAGACAGCACCAAAGCACGTCTTGAGCAAATCCCACAAATCCTGAAACGTTTTCGTCAGGCGGTGCTAGCTGCTGCGGTAAGCGGGTTGTTAATTGGTTCAAATAAAAGAAACCACCATCCATTATGTAGTGAATGGCAATGGCCAGACCTACCATCAACTTGGAGTGTTCATAAATACTCTGAACTTGTTGATAGCAGACTAGGTAAAATGCTTGATAAAGCTAAAAATTTTGGCTCTGCAACAAAATATCTTGGAAATATAAATGTTCGCTGGTTTAGTTTTGATTTAGAAAACCTTCAAGATATACTAATTTCAGATATAGAGCGCAGAGAATTATCACTCAAGCTTGGCGATGTTTTAATATGTGAAGGTGGTGAACCTGGTCGATGTGCTATATGGAGTGAACCTCAGGACATACCTGTTATTTTCCAAAAAGCATTACATCGAGCACGGGTAAAAGACAAAATCATCCCCGAATGGTTAGTTTATAATTTGAAAAATGATTCAAATAACATTAGCTTATCTCAGCTCTTTACAGGAACTACAATTAAACACCTTACAGGAAAAGCACTAGCAAATTATCCCATCAGAGTTCCTCCATTAGAAGAACAACACGAAATCGTCCGCCGCGTCGAACAACTCTTCGCCTGGGCCGACACCATTGAAAAGCAGGTTAACAACGCCCTGAACCGCGTCAACAGCCTCACCCAGTCAATCCTGGCAAAGGCCTTCCGCGGCGAGCTTACCGCCCAGTGGCGTGCGGAAAACCCAAGTCTTATCAGCGGTGAAAACAGCGCCGCCGCCCTGCTGGAAAAAATCAAGGCCGAACGCGCCGCCAGCGGTGGTAAAAAAACCTCGCGTAAAAAAGCCTGACGCTTATTTTCCTGCGCACCTTCCCGGTGCGCTTTTTATTATTCCCCCGCATTCATAACCATCAAAAATATATCCAGTTTCTTCCTGAACATTCCCATTACAGTCTATTTTCAGCTGGACTTTTCTTTTATTTACTGATGTTATATACAGGTATTTAGCGCGATATGGCCGTGCGGGAACACGGCCATATCGCTCATCACAATCACTATTCCAGGAGAATAGCCATCATGACTACCGTCCATTCTATTGCAGATCCGTGCGATCCAGAAGTATCCCCAACAAATAACCGTCACCTTACCGTGAGTTATGCGAGTCGTTATCCGGATTATACCCGCATTCCCGCCCTCACCATGAAGGGCCAGTGGCTGGAAGCCGCCGGTTTCGCCACCGGTACCGAGGTGGATGTGAGGGTGATGAACGGCTGTATTGTGCTCACGGCACAGCAGCCGCAACCAGAAGAAAGCGAGTTGATGCAGTCGCTGCGCCAGGCGTGCAAGCTGTCGGCGCGTAAGCAAAAGCAGGTGCAGGCGTTTATCAGCGTGATGGCAGGTTCTAAGTAAACGCATAAAATAAGCTGGCAAAGAACCCTTGCCAGCTTTAATTATAATTCATATCAATGAGTGAAGGAAAACCATGCGGCTAAAAGTAAAAGAAAACATTACGCTTTGGAGAAATGAAGGCTTAATTGCTTATGTCGCCCTTGGATTTCTATGTACTTTTTTTATGGAGGTCAACGCTCTATTGCCATACTATCTTCAGCAAAGTATATTTTTCGAAACGCTGATGAGCTACATGGCCTTCAATACGTTATTTTCGCTTGCTTTATCTGAGATTTTTTTTGCGATGTTGGTAGTTATTTGTCATAACACTAAACTGGAAAGGCTCACAAATAGTATTTTGCAAGAGTTGCACAAAAGAATTATGCAAGGTTCTTTCATTATATCCTTCTTATGCTTCGGAATATTTCTATTTTGTGTGATGGCATTCTGTATTGGTTCGCTAACAACAAATAATAATTACTATGGGAAACATGTCATAAATTTTGCTTACCCATTTGTTTTATTTCTATCTTTTCCTTATCTTATACATAAGGGTATAACAATCCTGTGTACTATATTAAAAGCATTTCCCAAAGGCAAAATTCATGCAGCAATAATAATATTATTGATAATTGCAGCCGCGATTATTATCCCTGGCATATTTAACAAAAAAGAAAAAATGACTATAACCATTGATAAGGAAAAATATCATGCAATTGAGCAAAAAACCAAAATAAAACCAGAAAAATACATTGAGAAAAAGATTAATGATATTAATATAAATGATATAAAATAGTGAGCACGCATAACATAAGGGCATAGTAATATATCATAAAATCCTTTACTTACTATTGCCCTTGAATAGATTCACTATTCCACATCCTTCCTTTCCAACCCAATATCCCTTAACTGCTCGTCACTCATTCGTCGCAGCGCCTGACAGGCCCGCTTACGCAGCCACCACCTTTTTAGCGCCCGTCTGAGCTGCACATAGCCAATGAATGGTTGTCTGGGGCGGTTCTCGTAAAATTCCATACCAGCCTCCGCATAGAACAGAAAATGCGGGCATCATGAATGTCTGTACAAACAATACCGGGATAAAAAGCACGGTTAGTGCAACGTGGATAAATAAGGAGGGCGATTGAGGGTGTTTTGTTCGTTTATTTCGTTCTGATTTAAGATCTGCGTCCTTCGCTGCAAAAAAGCCAGGCCCCTCCCGTTTTCAGAGGGGCAACAGGGATTAGCGGCGTACCACTACCAGCTTCTGGTTCACAAACTCCTTAATCCCCAGATCCGATAGCTCGCGTCCGAAGCCCGAACGCTTAACGCCGCCGAACGGCAGCTCCGCTGCGGTGTCGGTCAGCCAGTTGATATAAACCATCCCGGTTTCAATCCGGGAGGCACATGCGTTTAGCGCGCTCAATATCCTGACTAAACACCGCGCCGCCAAGGCCGTAGTGGGAATCGTTGGCGAGTTTTACCGCCTCATCATCGTCTTTCACCACATACATCTGCGCCACCGGGCCGAAGAACTCTTCAAAGTACGCCGGGTTGTCACGCGTAATGTGGGTCAGAATGGTCGGCTCAAAGAAGTTGCCTTTGCTTTCCAGCGGCTTGCCGCCAACGTGCAGCGTCGCGCCATTTTTCACCGCTTCCTCGACCTGTCTGGTCAATGTTTCCAGCGCATCTTTCGACGACAGCGGCCCCAGTTCGGTAGAAGCGTCCATCTGATCCCCCACCTTCACCTTCCTGAACGCCTCGGTGAACTGGCTGAGGAATTGATCGGCGATTTTCTCATGCAGGATAAAGCGCTTCGCCGCCGTACATACCTGCCCCGCATTAGTGAGCCGTGCCTGCACGCCAATTTTCACCGCTTTCTCAAGATCGGCATTGTCCAGCACGACGAACACATCGTTCCCGCCCAGTTCCAGCGTCGATTTTTTAATGTGCTTCGCCGCCTGTGCCGCCACGGCGCTCCCCGCTTTTTCAGATCCGGTCAGCGCCGCGCCCTGCACGCGCGGGTCGGCGATGATATTCGCCACCTGATCGGAGGAAATAAACAGGTTGGTCCATGCGCCATCCGGCGCGCCGGCTTCACGCACCAGATGGGCAAATGTCTCGGCGCAGTGCGGTACGATGCTGGCATGTTTCGCCAGCACCGGGTTACCAGCGGCCAGGTTCGGCGCCAGCACACGCATCAACTGATAGTACGGGAAGTTCCACGGCTCAACAGCCATGATGACGCCAATCGGATGATGTTCTACCCACGCGTCGCCAAACTCGGTTTTATAAGGCACCGGGACAAGAAACTGCTTCGCGTTATCCGCATAATAGCGAGCGATCTGCGCACAGAGTTTGACTTCGCCACGGCTTTGCTCGATGAGCTTGCCCATCTCCTGGCTGGCGATTTTTGCCAGTTCTTCAACACGGCTGTCGATCAAGTCAGCCAGCTTATGCAGTACCGGCAAACGTTGGTCAATCTCTCCCCTGGACCAGTCGGAGTGATAGAGCGCGTCAGCTTTTTGCAGCGCGGCTTCAATATCCGCGTCCGTGTGCGGGGGATACTCTTTAATGAGCTGATTATTGGCAGGATTCACTGTCTGGTAAGCCATATCACATGTCTCCTTGTTATCGTCATTAAGGCAGCCGGAAATGCCGCTCAGAACAATAAGGGTAGTAGAGATGGCTGGCGCTATCGGTAAAGTTCGGTATATTCGTACGGTTATCAACGATAATTATAGAGCGCGTTGCCCGGTGGGCACCGGGCCTGCAACATTCAGACTGGAGCCGCGTTAGTGACTAACATCCTGAAGCTCTTCAGCCGTAAGGCCGGTGAACCGCTGGACAGTCTCGCGGTCAAGTCCGTCCGCCAGCATCTGTCTGGCGATACGCAATGCGGCAACATGCTGACCTTTTTCCAGCCCTTTTTCTAATCCTTCTGCTAATCCTTCCTCCAGACCGAGCTGTCTTCCTTGCCGTTCCCCTTTTCTGCGATCCGCTGCGCGGATCCTCTCTATCAGCGTCATCAGTCTCTCCTTAGTGTGCGGGACATGCCCTACCACATCACGAATAAACGTGGTGAAACGAGGCGTATGTCCGTGCTGAATCATAAGATAATTAAACAGCGCTTTAAGCTGCCTGTCATTAGCGCAACCAGTAACTAACAGCGAAGCAATCCGTTCAACCAGTCCCAGCAGGTCGCGCTGGCGGATATGTTTTTGGATGAGCTCCAGCAGCGCAATGCGGCGGTGCTGCATAATGTCATCATCCGATACCACCGTAATGTCGACCAGCGGAAAGGCAGCGGCATAGAGTCTTCTTGCCACTTCCGGGTTCGCAAACTCATCCAGCCAGCACAGCGAAAAAGGATACGGGCTATCAACACCGTGATAAAACAGCATCGGCACCACCAGCGGAAGATGCTTATGCCCCGCATCCAGATGCTGTTGTATTGCCGCCATCGCATACCGCATCAGCCGAAACGCCATATGCGCATCCGGCGTGCTCTGATGTTCAATCACGACATAGATATAACCGTCGCCCTCGCGCGTTTTCAGCGACCAAAGCACATCGGAATAATAGGCTCGCAGATTTTTTTCAATAAAGCTGCCGGGCTCCAGCTTTAGCGTCCGCAGATCGCAAAGCTGGCGTAACGACACCGGCAGATGAATCTCCATAAAATCGCGGGCGGTTTCCGGGTGGCGCAAAAAGGTTTTAAACACCGCATCATGCGGTGTTGAGGTCGTCGATTTTTTCATGGCGCTCCGTCACCCAAAACCAGGATGCTGCGACTCTACCTCCTGAAAATTCCTTTCTCATCCGTACCTTTTCAGCATTGCGAGGCGCGACGAAAGATAAATCCTGTTATCTGTAATGCACATGCATTTTCGGAACTGAACACGCAAAATACCAGCCTGCGCGCCCTGCCTTTATCTTTATTAACCAGACAAACTCTTTTGATTAACATCAAAATTTAATTACACTTAATGTGTATATTTTCCGTGCAACGTAAATTTCCCGAGGTGTGATGTGCTGATTGTTATCTGTAATCGCCACACGTTCTGACGAGATTCAGAACGCGTCTCTTCCTGTCTGTGTTTTCACCGGCAGCGTTTTTGATTACATGAAATTCAGTACATCCGCAGCCGCTGTTTCCATCGCCTGCCTGACGTCACGATGACGGTATTGAGTTTCGCTGTCCCATCATGGGGTTCTCCGACATGGAGCGCATTTTTTATGCAACGGATTATTCAGTTTTTCTCCCAACGCGCCACAACGTTATTTTTCCCGATGGCGCTGATTTTGTACGATTTTGCCGCCTATCTGACGACGGATCTGATTCAGCCTGGCATCATTAACGTCGTGCGCGATTTTAATGCTGACGTCAGTCTTGCGCCGGCCTCGGTCAGTCTCTATCTGGCGGGAGGAATGGCGTTGCAATGGCTTCTGGGGCCGCTATCCGACAGGATTGGCCGCCGGCCAGTGCTGATTGCAGGCGCATTAATTTTTACTCTCGCCTGCGCGGCTACGCTGTTGACGACCTCAATGACGCAGTTTCTGGTTGCCCGTTTTGTGCAGGGCACCAGCATTTGCTTTATCGCAACGGTCGGCTACGTCACGGTACAGGAGGCTTTCGGTCAAACCAAAGCCATTAAGCTGATGGCGATTATTACCTCCATTGTGCTGGTCGCTCCGGTTATCGGCCCGCTCTCCGGCGCCGCGCTGATGCACTTCGTTCACTGGAAGGTACTGTTCGGTATTATTGCGGTGATGGGACTGTTGGCGTTGTGCGGCCTGCTGCTGGCGATGCCAGAAACGGTGCAACGCGGCGCGGTGCCGTTCAGCGCGGTGAGCGTACTGCGCGATTTTCGTAATGTGTTTCGCAACCCGATTTTTCTCACCGGGGCGGCGACGCTGTCGTTGAGCTACATCCCGATGATGAGCTGGGTGGCGGTGTCGCCGGTGATCCTGATCGATGCCGGCGGGATGAGTACTTCGCAATTCGCCTGGGCGCAGGTGCCAGTATTCGGCGCGGTGATCGTGGCCAATATGATCGTTGTGCGCCTGGTGAAAGATCCAACCCGACCGCGTTTTATCTGGCGCGCCGTACCAATCCAGTTAAGCGGGCTGGCGACATTGCTTCTCGGTAATCTTCTTCTGCCGCACGTCTGGCTTTGGTCTGTGCTGGGCACCAGCCTGTACGCGTTCGGCATTGGAATGATTTTCCCGACGCTGTTTCGCTTCACGCTTTTCTCCAACAACTTGCCAAAAGGGACGGTTTCGGCCTCGCTGAACATGGTGATTCTGACGGTGATGGCGGTGTCGGTCGAAGTTGGCCGCTGGCTGTGGTTTCACGGCGGGAGACTGCCGTTTCACCTGCTGGCAGCGGTGGCCGGGGTGATTGTGGTCTTCACCCTGGCGACATTATTACAGCGCGTGCGCCAGCATGAGGCGGCAGAACTGGCCGCTGAGAAGTAAACACTCTGCCGGATAGAGGCTTATCCGGCACAGGATCATCTGATATTTTTTGCACGTTCCTGCCGTCTGGCTCTATCCTTAACCCTATGAATAAAATCGCCGAACTCAAACGCGCCAAACGCCTGGCGCTCTCACTGTTGCTGATAGCCGCCGCGACGTTTGTGACCACGCTTTTCCTGCCGCCCAGTTTTTGGGTGCTGAGCGTAAAAGCTATTGCCGAAGCGGCGATGGTTGGCGCGCTGGCGGACTGGTTTGCCGTGGTGGCGCTGTTTCGCCGCATTCCCATTCCGTTTATTTCACGACATACGGCGATTATTCCCCGTAACAAAGACCGAATCGGCGAAAATCTTGGGCAATTTGTACAGGAGAAGTTCCTTGATACGCAGTCGCTGATCGCGCTAATCCGCCGCCATGAACCCGCGCTGCTTATTGGAAACTGGTTCAGCCAGCCGGACAACGCCAGCCGGGTCGGGCAGCATCTGCTGCAAATTATGAGCGGCTTTCTGGAACTAACCGATGACGCCCGTATTCAGCGGCTGCTCAAGCGAGCGGTACATAAGGCGATTGATAAAGTGGATCTTTCCGGCACCAGCGCCCTGATGCTGGAAAGCATGACCAAAAACGATCGTCACCAGGTGTTACTCGATACGCTGATCGCCCAGCTTATCGCCCTGTTACAACGTGACAGCTCCCGAACATTTATCGCCAGACAGATCATACGCTGGCTGGAAACCGAGCATCCGTTAAAAGCGAAGATTCTGCCGACCGAATGGCTGGGAGAACACAGCGCTGAACTGGTCTCCGACGCGGTGAATTCTCTGCTGGATGATATCAGTCACGACCGCGCACATCAGATTCGTCATGCCTTCGATCGTGCGACGTATAAGCTGATCGATAAGCTTAAACATGATCCGGAAATGGCTGCCCGGGCAGAAAATATTAAAAGTTATCTGAAGGAAGATGAGGCGTTTAACCGCTATCTCGGCGAGATCTGGGCGGATCTGCGCCAGTGGTTAAAAACAGATATCAACGCCGAAGACTCAAAGGTGAAGCAGCGCATCGCTCATGCCGGACAATGGTTTGGCGAGACGCTGATCGCCGACGACGCATTACGCGCCTCGCTTAACGGTCATCTGGAACAGGCCGCGCACCGCGTCGCGCCGGAATTCGCCGCCTTCCTGACGCGCCACATCAGCGATACCGTAAAAGGCTGGGATGCGCGCGATATGTCGCAGCAGATTGAGCTTAATATCGGTAAAGATTTGCAGTTTATCCGCGTGAACGGCACGCTGGTCGGCGGCGCTATTGGTCTGGTGTTATATTTACTGTCGCAAATACCGGCACTGCTCAGTATCTAAGAAGGGGAAGGCGCAATTCTCATTCAGATTAACTGCCAAACCCCGCACGTGGGAGGCATTAATTTAATGCCATTTCCCACCGATGCCCCTCTTCTCAATCCGTTATTCGCCTGCGCTTCACTTTCTTTTCTTGCAAATTTGAAACATTAATTTTACTTTTTATTATCATTTACAACGACAATCCGGCATTCCTGCCTTACTTTAGCAAAGAGAAAAACCATGGTTCATGCTCAGAGCGCTTCACCTCGCCATCCCATTTTTACGGCGCTTTTCGGTATGATGGTATTGACGCTGGGGATGGGAGTTGGCCGCTTTCTGTATACGCCCATGCTGCCGGTAATGCTGGCGGAAAAGCAGCTAACGTTTAACCAACTCTCCTGGATTGCCAGCGCCAATTATGCAGGGTACCTGGCGGGAAGCTTACTGTTTTCCTTTGGCCTTTTTCATCTCCCCTCTCGTCTACGCCCCATGCTGCTGGCTTCGGCGGTCGCCACCGGTATTCTTATTCTGTCTATGGCGATATTTACTCAGCCCGCGGTCGTCATGTTGGTGCGCTTCCTGGCAGGCGTCGCGAGTGCGGGAATGATGATTTTTGGATCAATGATTGTGTTGCATCATACCCGCCATCCGTTTGTGATCGCCGCGCTCTTTTCCGGCGTCGGGGCCGGGATTGCACTGGGCAACGAATATGTCATTGGCGGTTTACATTATGCGCTTTCGGCCCATTCGCTATGGCTGGGGGCCGGAGCGCTCGCCGGTATATTGCTATTAATCGTGGCAATGTTGATTCCCCCCCGCGCTCATGCGCTGCCGCCTGCGCCCTTAGCAAGAATCGAAAATCAGCCTATGTCCTGGTGGCAACTGGCGCTGTTATACGGTTTCGCCGGATTCGGCTACATCATTGTCGCTACCTATTTGCCGCTGATGGCGAAAAGCGCGGGCTCTCCGCTACTCACGGCACACCTTTGGTCGTTGGTCGGCCTGGCGATCATTCCCGGCTGCTTCGGCTGGCTGTGGGCGGCAAAACATTGGGGCGTCCTGCCATGTCTGACCGCGAACCTGTTGATCCAGAGCGCCTGCGTGCTGCTGTCTCTCGCCAGCGACTCGTTGTTGCTGTTAATACTGAGCAGTATTGGTTTTGGCGCCACGTTTATGGGCACAACCTCACTGGTGATGCCGCTTGCCCGCCAGCTCAGCGCGCCGGGCAATATTAATTTGTTAGGCCTGGTGACGCTAACGTATGGTATTGGGCAAATTCTCGGTCCGCTCGCCGCCAGTCTGTCAGGCAATGGCGCGTCGGCAATTATCAACGCCACGCTTTGCGGCGCCGCGGCGCTCTTTTTTGCCGCGCTGATCAGCACCGCGCAGCAGATAAAACAAAAACGGTTTGTGATACGTGAATAAGCGGTAGAGTAAACCCGCGCTATCCGCACCGGGTTGTATCTTTAATGCTATTCGCGGCGCAATGCGGATCTGTTTTTAATAGCACATCCTCAACACGTTATTTCAAGGTAAAGATGCCACTAAAAACTATACTTATTCTATGGTTTTTAGTGTTATCAATCTGTCTATTATTTTATATACCCTTCCTACTTCAAGTGGCTTATGTGTTGGCTACGGATTACCCGGCCCATCCATGGGCCTCGCCCTGACGGGCCGTTGCTCACCCCAGTCACATCGTTATTATGCTCCTGGGGACTCACTCCCTTGCCGCCTTTACGCAACTCGAATTATTTTGGCTATATATTCCATTATGATGATTATCGCTCCCTCTCAAATCATCACAATTATAAATAAATCACATCATGAAATTAATTCGATTATTCGTTTTTTATTACCTGCCCGTAGGATTCTTAGGGCGCAAGCTGACCCATCAGCGGCTACTGACCTGACCGTGACAATTCCTCTTAAGGCGTGAAATTGACTAACGTCAAATTTATTTCCCCTTTTTCCTGCTCCCGGCTCTGGCCTGCGTCAACACCTGTTTCTTTGCTTTTTTACCGCGCGTTATACCGTCCACGGTTCCCCGCGCCTCCGGCAGTAGCGAGGATGGTGATTTTTCGCGCTGCTATGCAAGAAACGCATAGCACGATACATACTTGCATTTTGTCCTTACCCTTATGGCTGATAAGGTCTTTCTGTTTCGGGCTTTTTGGCCTGTGGCTACAACCAACACATCATCAAAAAAATTCGGGGATCGCTATGGCGCAACAAGTGGACGGGGCGGCCATGCCGCTTGATACAGAAAAGGTCGGGATAAAGGGATACCTGGCGTTTTTTCTCACCATTATTTTCTTTTCCGGCGTATTTTCCGGAAGCGAAGGCTGGTGGCGCGTTTTTGATTTTACCGTACTCAACGGGTCATTCGGTCATGTGACCGGTACGCAGACCTTTCGCGGCGCGGGCGGAACGGGCGCGAAAGATGGCTTCCTTTTTGCGCTGGAGCTGGCGCCGTCGGTTATCCTTTCTCTGGGTATCATCGCGATTACGGATGGGCTTGGCGGTCTGCGGGCGGCACAGCAATTGATGACGCCCATCCTGAAACCATTGCTTGGCATTCCCGGCATTTGCTCACTGGCGCTGATCGCCAACCTGCAAAATACCGACGCCGCGGCGGGTATGACCAAAGAGCTGGCGCAGGAAGGCGAAATCACCGAACGCGATAAAGTGATTTTTGCCGCCTGGCAGACCAGCGGCAGCGCTATTATCACCAACTATTTCTCCTCCGGCGTTGCGGTATTCGCCTTTCTGGGAACGTCAGTCATCATTCCGCTGGTGGTCATTCTGCTATTCAAATTTATCGGCGCAAACCTTTTGCGCATCTGGATTAACATCGAAGAACGCCGTCACCCTGCGCAAGGAGCCCAATCATGACGACTCAGGTACGTAAGAATGTCATGGATATGTTTATCGATGGCGCACGCCGCGGTTTTACCATCGCCACGACCAACCTGTTACCCAATGTGGTCATGGCATTTGTCATTATTCAGGCGCTGAAAATTACCGGTCTGCTCGACTGGGTAGGCCATATCTGCCAGCCCGTGATGGCGTTGTGGGGGCTTCCCGGCGAAGCGGCTACGGTGCTTCTGGCTTCGCTGATGAGTATGGGCGGCGCCGTTGGCGTGGCGGCCAGTCTGGCTACCGCCGGCGCGCTAAGCGGCCACGATGTTACCGTACTACTGCCAGCCATTTACCTGATGGGAAACCCGGTACAGAATGTCGGCCGCTGTCTCGGTACTGCCGAAGTCAACGCCAAATATTACCCGCATATTATCGCAGTCTGCGCCATCAATGCGCTGCTGTCGATCTGGGTCATGCAGCTTATTGTTTAATAAGGAGTTATCATGCCTGATTTATCCGCCGCGGAGTTTACCTTGTTACAGGGTGCGCACCTGTTTGCGCCAGAAGACCGGGGCATCTGCGATGTTCTGCTCGCGAATGGCAAAATTATTGCCGTCGGCGCTGACATCCCCGGCGATATCGTACCGGACTGTGCGGTGATTAATCTTAGCGGTCGTATGCTGTGCCCGGGCTTTATCGACCAACACGTTCATCTGATCGGCGGCGGCGGCGAAGCGGGGCCGACGACGCGGACGCCGGAAGTCTCTCTGAGCCGCCTGACGGAAGCCGGGATAACAACGGTCGTCGGCCTGCTTGGCACCGACTCCGTCAGCCGTCATCCCGCGTCGCTGTTAGCCAAAACGCGAGCGCTAAATGAGGAGGGGATCACCGCCTGGATGCTCACGGGCGCTTATCACGTTCCGTCGCCGACCATTACTGGCTCGGTAGAAAAAGACGTCGCGCTGATCGATCGCGTCATTGGCGTGAAATGCGCAGTCTCCGACCACCGTTCCGCCGCGCCCGGCGGGAATCAACTCACCAGCATGGCAGCCGAATCACGCGTTGGCGGCCTGCTGGGCGGCAAACCCGGTGTCAGCGTTTTTCATATGGGCAGCAGCAAAAAAGGGTTACAGCCGCTGTATGACATCCTGGAAAACAGCGACGTGCCGATCGGTAAACTGCTGCCTACCCACGTCAACCGTAGCGAATCGCTTTTCGAGCAGGCGCTGGCGTTTGCGCTTAAAGGCGGCGTGATCGACATTACCACCAGTATCCCGGATCCCGTCGCGCCGGCGGAGGGCATTGCCAGAGCGGTAAAAGCCGGCGTCCCGCTTTCCCGGGTGACGCTCAGTTCAGACGGCAACGGCAGCCAGCCGCTATTTGACGCTGCCGGAAATCTGACGGGTATCGGCGTCGCGGGCTTCGAAAGTTTGCTGGAGACGTTGCAGACGCTGGTTAACCACTACGGATTCAGCCTGACCGATGCTCTGCGTCCGCTGACAACCAGCGTAGCCGCCTTCCTCAGTCTGGACGGCAAAGGCGAAATCCGTCCCGGTAACGATGCGGATCTGCTCGTCTTTAGCGCAGATTTACGCATTGAGCAGGTGTATGCGCGCGGCAAACGCATGGTCAATGAGGGGAAAGCCTGCGTAAAAGGTACCTTTGAACCGGCGTAATTCCCGCTAGTTTCAGACTGCCCCATCACGGCATTCTGAAAGAGGACGGGATAAGTGGTTGTCAGCCGCCCGAATGGACGTAGAATGCCCCTTCGGACGGCTGACAGGATAACGGTAAATGGATGTAACTGGAGCAGGTTTGCACAATATTGAGACAAAATGGCTATATGATTTTCTGACGCTGGAAAAGTGCCGCAATTTCTCTCAGGCCGCCATTATCCGCAACGTATCGCAACCCGCTTTTAGCCGGCGGATTCGCGCCCTGGAACATGCCGTGGGCGTTGAACTGTTTAACCGACAGGTCTCGCCGCTACAGCTTTCCGAACAGGGTAAAATCTTTCACTCCCAGGTTCGCCACCTGTTACAGCAGCTGGAAAGTAATCTGACCGAACTGCGCGGCGGCAGCGATTATACGCTGCGTAAAATCAAGATTGCCGCCGCCCACTCGCTCTCCCTCGGCCTGTTACCGACCATCGTTAAGCAGATGCCGACGCAGTTTACCTACGCCGTTGAGGCGATAGATGTCGACCAGGCGGTGGATATGTTACGTGAGGGGCAAAGCGATTTTATCTTTTCCTATCACGATGAAAACCTGCAACAAGCGCCGTTTGATAATATCCGCCTGTTTGAGTCGAGACTGTTTCCGGTTTGCGCCAACAATGGCCGGGGCGAGCCGCGCTATACGCTTGAGCAGCCGCACTTTCCCCTGCTTAATTACAGTCAAAACTCCTATATGGGCCGGCTGATAAATCGTACCCTGACTCGCCATGCTGAACTGAGTTTCAGTACATTTTTCGTCTCTTCGATGAGTGAATTGTTAAAACAGGTTGCGATGGACGGCTGCGGAATCGCCTGGTTACCCGAGTATGCTATCCGTCAGGAGATTACCGACGGGCGCCTGATAGTGCTTGATGCCGACGAACTGGTTATCCCGATCCAGGCTTATGCTTATCGCATGAATACCCGCATGAGTCAGGTAGCCGAAACATTTTGGCGCGACCTGCGTGGGCTTCAGGCCGCGCTGTAAACACATCAGGCGGTAAGGCGTTGTTCCCCGGTCAAAGAGGCGCGGGTGTCTGGCCAGGACTCATACCAACGAATCGCCGCGCGCACCAGCGACGCTGTGGAATCAATCATCGGGCACGCTATCGCGCGTTCATGTCCGGCCACAATAAGCGGAATTTCGGTACACCCCATAATAATTGCCTGAGCGCCACGGGCAATAAGGCTATCGATTTGCGGCAGCAGCAGCGCTTGCGCCGCAGTTTTATCGCCACGTTTAAGCGTATAAATAGCCTGCATTACCAACGCCTGCCCCGCGTCTTCTGGCTGAATTAACGTCAGCCCCCGCGCCAGCGCTTTCTTTTGATATAACCCGGTTGCCAGCGTCGCATTGGTCGCCAGCAGACCAACGTGCCGCGCCGATGGCGGAATATCCCCCAGGGTGGCGTCCAGGATGCTGATCATTCGCGCTTTCGCGACGTTCTGTAAATCATCAAACCAATAATGCGCAGTGTTGCATGGGATAACGATACACTCCGCCCCGGCGTCTTCCAGCATATGCAGATAACGCTCCAGATAACGGTATGGCGAAGGCCCGCCGGATAACAGACATGCTGTACGATCGGGAATATCAGGGATAGAGCTGACAATGAGCGGGATGTGTTGTTGATCACAACTGACATGTCGCAATTCAACAAATTTTTCCAACATATCCGCCGTTGCCGCAGGTCCCATCCCCCCCAGTATCCCAATGGTGTGTTTCATCGCTTTTCCCGCTTATTTACGTCAAGGTCAGAAACACACTATCAACTTGATGTGTATATAAAAAATGCCGTTTTATTAGCGGCTATGCGTAAAAATCATAACGGGTGTAAGGGCCATGCGTTATCGCCTTTTCAGGCAATCGATTGGTTACATGAGCGCTCATCAGCCTTCGCAAGCCGCTAAATGCCATTTCGCTATACAGCATCGCCCACTGCGAGTCCGCAAGCTTGTTTTGTCCTCATCGCCACAGCGCCTGTCGGTGAAGGGGCCGCCGTGTTTTGCTTTTCGACGCCAATGCGGGAATATCCCAGCGAATATGGCTATAAACCAAATCCACGGTCTCCGTGGCGCTGCCTTCGGCGTCGCCATGATTGCTCATGCGTGAAATTCGCACATTGGTGAGCGTATAAATAATAAATGGCAGCATTGCGCCCTTATCACTACGGCATAATGTCAGCACGCCTTCTTTCACCGTTTTCCCGTTACAATAGTGCTCATAGAGGCCAAGCGTAGCAAGATCGACTGGCTTTGTCAGCGTCAACCCTCCAATATATGTCCCTCTCGCTTCGCCGGACTCCCGTTTCGTCGGGTTGTGGTTGTAAGCAATAAGTTTTATTTGGTTTTCAAAACCTTTGATCTGGCTTTCGCCTTCAATACCGTCCAGTTTTAAATAGATGGCGTCCATCCCCCCTCCGTGATTATCATGCGGCAAAGCAGGCTGACAAGGACGGAACGCCAACAATGAAAGAACGTTCCATTTTCCAGCCATTTCGTTGGTGTCTCTGTATACCAGATTAAATACCGACAATCTGCTATAACTGGATTCTTGCTAAATACCTTCTGCCATCAACAATCCATTTTACAATAGCGCTACTGACCTGAAATCTATTACGCCTGGCATTCAAGCATCGTTTCCTGAATAACCATAGCCGCTATAAGAACCATATCAAAAAAGAAATATCAATATCATTTCTTATTTTTATCCGAGAAATTACTTAATTCCACAGAATCGGAATGTAGACAATTCTTATTCCTTTTCACATCAATGGGTTTTTTAGACTTTTGTCATATCGAAAACAACCATTCCAATAGAACATATTTACTATGTAAATATATTTAATGTTTTTATCGCGCGCAGTGTTATCACAGTAATAAATGACTTGCATCAAAAATGCGCCTTTCAGCGCCACGTATTTTTGGGCAGCAAATTATAAAATCGCGTTTCAAAGTCAGTGACATGTTCTCTGTGCAGGCGATATGACTTTATGCCCGGACGACACGCCAGCCGCTTTACCCTTACGTTTAGTCGTGATACGTTAGACCACATGAACACGAAACGATCCAACGCTACGCAACGTCATCTCCGCTGGTGGCTGCCTTCCTGAAGGCGGCACGGATCACTATCCCTTTTTAAGTAGCCGCCGAAAGGCGGCTACTGCGTTTCGGGACGTCTTTCGGCTTTACAGTAAGCATAAAGGAGTCCTTAATGAACACCCTTCCTATCATTCTGACTGGCGATCGCCCCACCGGCTCGCTGCACCTCGGCCATTATGTCGGTTCACTGCGCCAGCGCGTCGCGCTACAGCAGGATCACCAACAGTATGTCCTGATTGCTGACCTGCAGGGACTCACCGATAACGGCAGTAATCCGCAAAAAATCCGCGATAATATTCCGCAAGTGTTAGCTGACTATCTGGCCGTCGGCATCGATCCCGCGCTAACGACGATCTGCCTGCAATCCGCATTACCCGCCCTCGCTGAATTAACGGTGCTGTATATGAATATTGTTACCGTCGCCCGAGTGGAGCGTAATCCTACGGTAAAAAATGAGATTGCCCAAAAAGGCTTTACCCGTTCCCTGCCGGTCGGGTTCATGGCGTATCCCATTAGCCAGGCGGCAGATATCACCGCCTTTAAGGCCGAAATGGTACCGGTTGGCGACGACCAATTGCCCATGATTGAGCAAACGAATGAGATCGTTCATAAGATGAATAGTCTTTTCTCCTCGCCGGTATTGCGACCCTGTCAGGCGCTCCTGAGCGATACGGGCCGTCTGCCAGGCATTGACGGCAGCGCCAAGATGTCGAAATCGCTCGTCAATACCCTGCTTCTTTCCGCCAGCGAAGAAACCATCCACCGTGCGGTCAGCGCGATGTACACCGATCCCAATCATTTAAAAATTAGCGATCCGGGAAAAATAGAAGGTAACGTCGTCTTTACGTGGCTGGATGCGTTCCATCCGGATAAAGCCAAAGTCGCGGCGATGAAAGCACATTATCAACAAGGCGGATTAGGCGATCGTGTCTGTAAAAATGAGCTGGAGACCTGCCTGCAAGAACTGATCGCGCCAATACGCGAACGACGGGCAACCTTTATTGCAGATAAGGGAATGCTAATGGAATTACTGAAAAAAGGTAGCGAGCGGGCGCATGAGGTCACTCAAAAGACGCTACAGGAAGTAAAACGTGGACTGGGTCTGCCCACGCTATTCCAGGTATAATCAGGCATCAACGTTGTCCAGCGGCCATGACTCAAACAGATAGCCATCAAAGTAGATGTCATCAACATTGGAAAACTCCAGCAGACGCTGCTTCACGTTTTCCAGGTGCTGCCACATCGCCAGCTTCGCTGCGCGGGCGTCTTTCTTAATTAACGCCGCGAGGATCTGCTTATGATCGCCCAGCCACTCCTTACGGTAAAGCGTATCGCCCAGATGGCTATGAAGCTGGAGCCACATCGGATTATTTTCACGCCATTGCCAGGACTGACGGAAGAGCTCGACCAACATACTGTTATGGGTCGCTTCGGCAATGGCCAGATGAAACTGCATATCGCCGCTTTCTGAGCCGCCCGGCGCGCTGGAGGCGAGTTCTCGCTCTTCCAGTTGTAACGCCTGGCGCATTTTAATGATGTCCTCGCGGGTGGCCTGCAGAGCGGCAAATTCAGCGATATTACTTTCCAGCAACTGACGCGCCTGTAACAGTTCAAACGGCCCGGCGTCATTACAGTGATTGACGTCAGCGCCTTCCATCTCGTTATTATCCGCGCTGTCGAGCACGTAGATCCCGGCGCCGCGGCGGACTTCAACCAGACCTTTAATTTCCAGCATGATCAGCGCTTCACGCACGACGGTACGCGTCACATTGAGCCTCTCAGCGATCTCTCTTTCCGGCGGCAAGCGCTCCCCGGGGCGGTACGGCGTCTGCACAATCAGATCCCGTATCATTGCGCCCACTTCCTGGTAAGGTCTTTGCTGAGAAGTGTTTGATTTCATATTGGTCGTGCCCGTCCGATGCGATTTCCCGGTATCAGACTATAGCATTTGTAAAGAGGGATAGCACGCGTAGCACACCAAAAACGCGAAACTGGTCAACCAACAAAACAATAATGCGCCCCGTTTCGTTAGTGAAGCCAGATGAAAGGAAAGGCAGTAGACAATACACGACTGATGTTCCACCTTTAGCCCTGATGCCTGAATATGAACAACATATTGGTTTACCAATATAAAATTTATCAACCAAAAATTACGCCATAAAATGTGTCTGTACATTGACAGGAACAACGCCTCTGACATAGCGTGATCGGCGAAAATCCAGCCGCTCTCTTTGTATCAAGAACGCGTTATGATAAAAGACACAGTGTTTTTCGCCCCAAGCGTATCCGGGGGAAGCAACGCCTCCAGTTTGTCGAGCCGCCATCGCCGGGCAGCGATTATTCTGCATGAAATTTATGGTATTAACGCTCATATCCAACGCGCAGGCCATGAATGGATGACGCGCGGATTCGACATCTATATTCCCGCGCTGTTTCCTCACCATACCCCCTTTCGCTATGAACAGCAGGAGGAGGCTTACCGTCACTTTTCAGCAAATGTCGGCTTTGATCCCGCCGTCGTTACCACGTTACTCCACGATCTCAGAGCGCAGTACGAGACGTTAATCGTCGTAGGATATAGCGTCGGCGCAACGCTCGCATGGCTAAGTGCAGCCAGTGGGTTATGCGATGGCGTCATTTGCTATTACGGTTCCCGTATACGCCAGTACCTTCATCTTGCGCCTCTCTGTCCGGCACTGGTTATTATCGCGCGTTATGAGCCGGCGTTTGATCCCCGCGCCATGCGACAGACGCTGGAAAAGCGCCCCCGGGTGCAGTGTAAAATGTACGATGCGCGGCACGGGTTCTGTGATGCTGATAGCGCCACCTTCGATGCCGCCTTATCTCATCAGGTAATGGACGATGTGAGCGCATTTATTCGCGACATCACTTGTGCAAACACATCGCCCGATTGAAGCCTGATTTTCAGCTTTAGTGGAGACTTTTTTCAACGAGCTGTTCCAGTTTTTTCAAAGCCTGTATGTCTGCGGCATCAAGACCATAACGTTGCAGCGTTTCAGCGGGGTGATAACTGACTAACGTTCGCCCATCGGCTTGCTGGCTAATGAGCACCCGAAACGGTAAATCCAGCGCCAGTTCGGGATGCGCCAGCATGAGAGGCGTTCCGCCTTTAGGATTGCCAAAGACCAGAACCGTTGTCGGCGGCATTTTCAGGTTAACATTCTGTGCCGCTCTGGCATGGTCAAATTCCCCAAATAACACCAGACCGTGATCGGCGACAGCGTGCATCAACCGCGCTCGGGTCTGCAAATAGTCATAAGCGCTGTAGGTTTTAACCATGGTTATCGCTCCATCCTCCGTTGCAAAGCCAGGCCTTATTAAGATTAACATCAGGGTTACCGCCGATAAAAAAGGCTTTAAAATAGTACTCATTCTTCTCTCTCCCTGACCCAATACCCATGAGTAAATGCGACACAGATGATATGCGGTTTAAAAATCAGTCATCGTACTGTACCCCTTATTATTGCACTGAACAGCTCATCACTAAAAAAACAGACGGCAGAACAAAAAATTCCGACGTCTGAACAAATTTAAATAACGATGATCCAATCTGACTGAGCGACAGCGCGATCATTATTATGATTATGGCGCGACACCATCCTCTTCAGCCCGCTGGGTAAGAAAAAATATACTCCGCTCAGTAAGATAATAAATACTACAGGCCAACTCTTCAGAGATACGGAGCATCATTGCGTGGTGATGATGCGACTTTTCTGGCGCCATCGGCAGAAATATTTCTGACTCCAGCACGTCAATTAAAAAATGAAATTTATGTACATATTCAGCAGATATAACGCCTCTCGCCATCAGATTAGCCATTAGTGTATTTAAACTATCTTGTTCATGATATACGATACTTTTTCTCTCATGAATTCTGAGGAGAACGCTTCTGAAGACTGCATGACATTCCCTTACGACACAGGCAAAATCATTAAGCATCAGGCGATTATACGCTTCCATAAGATCATATTCGACAAAGCCATACTCTCCAGGAGAGTACAAATAATAACATATGTTTTTAAGCCGTTTTATTCTGCGCAACCTTACAATTCTACCATTTTCATATCGATATTTTAAACTATGCTCATGAAATATATTATTTAATTCACTAATCGCCTTATCTGGTTCTAACCCAAGCGTAACTTCGTAGGTCCGAAGGTAGGTATCTATATAGTTAAAAGCAAGCTCAATGGTATCAATATGCTTTCTTTTATCATCTGTTTTTAATAACAGATTACTCATTTCATCCAGATATGACGTTGAATGCGCATATAAGGTGAATAAGCCATACTCTTTGCGCAACGTTTTACATATTCTTCGATAAACTTCGTCAGAATGACTATTATGATAGCAGTATAATGTCATATCATAAAAAGAGGAGCAATTCCCTAATGTATTAATAATCAATAAGATTATTTGCTCGCGTATTTCTAACGGAATATCTTCATATAACAGATCGCTATGCCTTAGTAAGTATGGTCTAAAGGTGTGCATTCCTCCCCCTGTAACCGCAACAGAAAAAATTACGCTATGAATAGCGCCACATTACTCTAATTCAGTGGTTCAGGTATTAATATCAGCTCAACAGTGAGCCATTTCTTCTTATTTTTTAATGGTGTTGCGTGAATATTTATTTACTCTACAGATAAAGATAATTGTAACCCATCGCCCTTTGTCATTCTGCTGATCATCACTGGTGCGAAAACGTCTGGATTATCCGTGGCGATTCAGTCTTCACTGAATGCCACAGACAAGCGTTATTCAACTAAAGCTCACCTGTCCCTTAGTCCTTCTTTCATTCCGTTGCGTCGTTGCCATACCAGCACACTTAAACGTAAGGTGAGCTTATTGTTTTTATCGACGGGTCAGAACAATCCTTCGCCGGTCATACAGTGTTTCAACAGAGAGCTGCAAATCATATTTCGCATTCTTCAGTTTTCGCGATTTAAGCATTTTCATCGTGACGCCACTTATTTGCCCTGTTTCAATCCGTCTCTTGATTTCGGCTGCGCTTAGCAGGAGTTGCTTCTTCAAAATCGACAGCAGGCTGACCTGAAAAGAACGGGAAATCCTGACGCTAACACTGACCTGCTTGTGGGAGGCGATACTGACCAGCCACCGTTCCTGAATGTGAAAATCAGGCTGCCCCGATAATTCAGCATTGTTTCGCTTCAGGATCGCGTTGTCATAAGCAAAATATTGCACCGTGGCAGCATCATTCGCCATCAGCCGGCAATAAAGATTGCGGTTAATTTTGCTGACTGGCAGGCGCGAGAACAGGGAGATATTCCAGGTGTAATCGCAGTGTGTGCATTTATAGATACTCCAGACATCGAGTACCTTCTTTTGCGAATTAACCCGAAATGCCCCAGAAGGCGTGAAGTCCCGTTTTACGCTGCATGAAGGGCAACGTTTCGCTATGCGCTGATACCCCACAGGAGTGACAGTCCATATGACTTTCATAACGTACCTTTTTTAACCCATACAAAACCGGATCCGAACTCAGCGGACCATAAATGTTTGTGTATGAAAAATATTTAAGTGATATTTTTCAGCGGGTTAAAAAAAGATTTCCAACGCTACAACCCTGTCAACGGCCAAAAGATACGTCGAGACTATCAAAGCGGCCATTATCGGGTATATGAGTTTAATCAATATTCATTATGGTAATTGCGGGAGCTATTCATCTGATACGCTAAACGTCATGAGCCTCCCTTTGAGATCACACTTTTCACTCCCGGTTATTCACTTACAGAAATCAGGTGTTATCATTCACTACGTAAATACCTTTCAACTCAACCCGAGGCTTTGATGCTGGAGAATGTCATCATCTGATAATCAGTTACCCGACCTTTTCAGGCCGGACTGATTATCAATGCGCCGAAATCGAATGCGGACACCGCAGTGTGTTTGCACGTTTTGCCTATGATGATTAAACAGGTTCTTCAGTATGAATTTATCCCGTCAGGAACAACGTACCTTACACGTTCTCGCCAAAGGCGGACGCATTACGCACATCCGCGATGCGTCAGGCCGCGTCACCGCCGTTGAGTGCTATAGCCGCGAAGGGTTGTTGCTCGCCGATTGCACGCTCGCTGTATTCAAAAAACTCAAAACCAAAAAGCTGATCAAATCCGTTAACGGTCAGCCCTACCGCATTAATACAACCGGGCTGAACAACGTTCGCGCCCAGCCTGACAATCGCTAAGGAGATGATGATGGATATCAGCGCCGTTATTTTTGCAACGCATCGCATTCGGCTATTACCCGATGAAGGCAAAATCCCCTGGGACGAGCCAGCCTTCAGCCAACGCATGCTGGAAAATCATCTGTCACAGGATCACGACTGGGCCAGCCGCCGGCTAACCGTGATTGAGCAACAGGTAACATGGATTACCCGTCAGTTACCCGCAGGCGCCCGCATTCTGGATCTCGGCTGTGGCCCCGGTTTTTATACCCGCCTGTTAGCAGAGCGTGGGTTTCACTGCACAGGCGTAGATTTCTCTCCGGCATCCATCACATGGGCTCGCCAGCAGGCGCAAGCCGCAAACCTGAATATTGACTACATTCAGCAGGATATTCGTACATACCACCCCACGGAACCCTTTGATTTCATTATGATGACGTTTGGGGAACTGAATGTCTTTAGCGCTGCTGATGCGCAAAGCCTCATCAGTCATTGCGCGCAGTGGTTGAAACCGGACGGCAAACTGCTTGTTGAAGTGCATACCTTCGATGAAGTTAAACGCCAGGGCATGGCGCAGCCAGGCTGGCAGCGTTGTCCGCACGGCCTGTTTCTTGCCGTGCCTCATCTGCTGTTAACGGAAAATGCCTGGGATGAAGAGGCCCAAACCAGCTCAACGCAGTTCTGGGCGATAGCGGAAAACGGCTGTACCACCCGTTTCGGCAGTCAAATGAAGGCCTGGCGCGATGATGAATATATCAGCCTGCTTGGTGATGCTGGCTTCACTGTGTTGCAGCGCCCGGACAGTCACACCTGGCCGGTCGGCGAGACTTTTGCAGGCAAGCTGTTTGCGCTGCTGGCTGAAAAAGCATCCACTTCTGAGGGTATTGCCCTCAGTAAAAGGAATAACCCAATGGATATCCCACGTATTTTTACCATTAGCGAAAGCGAACACCGTATCCATAATCCGTTTACAGCGGAAAAGTACGCCACGCTGGGCCATGCGTTACGCATGAAACCAGGCATGCGGATTCTCGATCTCGGTAGCGGTTCGGGTGAGATGCTCTGCACCTGGGCTCGCGATTACGGTGTTACAGGTACTGGCATTGACATAAGCCCGCTCTTCACCACACAGGCAAAACAACGTGCAGAAGAGCTCGGCGTCAGTGAATACGTACATTTTATTCATAACGACGCGGCCGGTTATATCGACGAGGAAAAATATGACGTGGCGGCCTGCGTAGGCGCTACCTGGATTGCGGGCGGTGTCGCGGGGACAATAGATCTGCTGGCCAAAAGCCTCAAACCTGGCGGGATCATTCTCATCGGTAAACCGTACTGGCGTCAGATCCCCGCAACGGAAGAGATCGCCCACGCCTGTGGCGTCTCATCCGTCGCCGATTTTCGCCCCCTGCCCGAGCTGGTCGCCTTTTTCGACCAACTCGGCTATGACGTAGTGGAAATGGTGCTGGCGGACCCGCAAGGCTGGGACAGATATGAAGCCGCTAAGTGGATGACCATGCGCCGCTGGCTGGAGGAAAACCCTGACGATGAGTTTGCGCAAGAGGTTCGAACAGAACTGACGGCAGCCCCCAAACGTCACGTCACCTGGACGCGAGAATACTTTGGCTGGGGCGTATTTGCGTTAATCGCGCGATAACGTGAAGCAGGAGGTATACCCTACAAGAGGTATACCTCCATTTAAAAGTATTCAACAAATTAACACGGCTCAAGGCGGGAATATATCGTCTTAATTTCGCCATTAAGTTTCTGCCACAATATGTCGCAAGACGTGCAAGCGTTCCACCTCACCTGATGAGCGAAACCACCATCAATAAGACGTTATTGCTGCGATTCAATTATTAAGAATAAAAAAAGAACCAGAAGAAAATTAAAAAATGACTTACCCACCATATTAGCCATTGTTAAAATCAAAGTACCCCCCTCGTAAAAGCTGGATGTATTTATTTCTCATAGACGAGAATTTATATATTATGATATAATACGGTAGAAAAATATGCAGGTTATTAACCTGCCATTAATGTAAATAATTCTTTGAGGAGATGTTTCCAGTGGGACGTAAATGGGCAAATATTGTTGCTAAAAAAACGGCTAAAGACGGTGCAACGTCTAAAGTATATGCAAAATTTGGTGTAGAAATCTATGCTGCGGCTAAACAAGGTGAACCAGACCCGGAATCAAACTCAGCTTTAAAATTCGTTATTGAACGTGCGAAACAAGCACAGGTTCCAAAACATGTTATTGATAAAGCCATTGATAAAGCCAAAGGTGGCGGAGATGAAACGTTCGTGCAAGGGCGTTATGAAGGCTTTGGACCCAATGGTTCAATGGTTATCGCTGAAACGTTGACGTCTAATGTTAACCGTACGATTGCTAATATCCGCACAATTTTTAATAAAAAAGGCGGGAATATCGGAGCTGCAGGTGCTGTCAGCTATATGTTTGACAATACTGGAGTGATTGTATTTAAAGGAACAGACCCTGACCATATTTTTGAAATTTTGCTTGATGCTGAAGTTGATGTTCGTGATGTAACCGAAGAAGAAGGAAACATCGTTATTTATACTGAAGCTACAGACCTGCACAAAGGAATTGCAGCGCTAAAAGCCGCTGGAATTACTGAATTTTCAACAACAGAATTAGAAATGATTGCTCAATCAGACGTTGAACTTTCACCAGAAGATTTAGAAATCTTTGAAGGACTTGTTGATGCCCTTGAAGATGATGATGATGTGCAAAAAGTATATCATAACGTTGCAAACCTCTAATTATAAATTAAACAAATCTGTCTCTATGGCAGATTTGTTTAATTTATAAAGCTGTTATAAAAAAGTCTATCTGGCCAGATATATAAGTTTTTAAATTTATGTTTATTAGTTGCCACTTGATCTGACACATAGCCTTGAAAGGTTGAGAGCTACCGGTTTTGATATGGTGTTGAATCCTTATATAAAACATGAGGTAATTCTCATGCTTCATACGACGAATCCCGTCAGCAAGATAAGCAAAAGCCAGCAATATCGGGCTACTTACAATCTCCCTGTGCTCTTTAAGATGCCGCGCCTCATAAATTCCGCTTGCGCTCATGATGGCTCATCTGGCGCTCTACGCGTCGCCTGACTACAGGTGTGACTCCACCAGCGCGCTACAGACCATAGTGCGAGAACCGTGGCCGATTACTTCGATGCTTTTGATGTGGAGCTATTTTTAACAGATAACGTATACCACACTCAAAATACTCCCCCAGATCAATGCTCTCCTCTGAACACCTCTTTCCTATGCCATTCCACAAACCGCTCACCCGGATAATTTTCTTTAACCGGGGGCAACGCGATCTCTTTCCCCGCAAAATCCCAGAACAACCGCTGTACCACTCCGCCACCATTCACCGCGTCGGAAACCACTACGCGCATATTTTCATCCAGGCCAATCGAACCACGATCGAACGCTTTATGATGGATTGCGCACAACGCCAGGCCATTAGGTACTTCACAAGGACCATGATGCTGCTTCCATCTGATATGGGCTGCTTCAAGGGCTATAGGGGCGTTGTCGTGGCGCATATTGAAGCCGCAGACCGCACATTGATAATTGTAAGCTCGTAGCACCGCCTGGCGAAACTTCGGATCGCGTTGACGGAAAGAGGTGCGAATATCAAAACCCATCTCGTCAGCGATGTCTTCCTGAATACTGGTCGGAAAATGCGCCTCAAGGATCTGCTGCGCCAGCGTGTCGATTAGCTTACGTTTTTTTGTTACCAGCGCGAAATTGACGGCATCAAACCCACCAGCAACATTATATTCAATGAGTTCACGTTTAGGTGGCTGGCGGCTACCGCTGGTTGAGCAGAATTCCGCGTTTTGCAATTCCCAGAAACCATCGCCCTTCAGACGCCAGAACGGCATATCCGGGCGCTGTTCACGGCGCTGTGGCCCATAGCGCTCCAGCAAATCCAGCAATTGCTCATGAATTTCAGAACCATAATCAAACAGACGATCGTGACCCTGCCGATAGTGCGAGAGAACATATAACAGCAATAACGGCTTATGCGGCGCTCGCTGTTCGCCTTTGCGCCAAATAGTAATATTTGATATCGCTTGCTTTAGGGTTTTGTCAGAGGTCATTACATTGAAGAATTCATGAGCACATAGTTGCGATGATGCTCTCCCAGTGGATCATGGTGCGGGCGGCGAGCTGTGCATCACCCTTTCGCGTCCTCAAGATAACGGGCGGCAAGCATTTCAGCGGATTCGATGCCTGCGATACCACTGACTGCTTTGTCGTAGAGCCAACCGATGATGGACTGGAAAGAGCGCGGGTGGTGGGATGGAGGGAGGTCGTCAGCGCTTTCGTCGTCCTCGTCTTCGTAGTTTTGGTATTCGTTATTCAGCTCCATATCACTCCTTTGTAGGCAGGCAGGTAAAAAGAAGGCCGGAACCATCGTAAAGACGGTTCCGGCCGGAGGTTCAATGGGATGATATGGGGTTGAAAAGATTTGTAGCTACAAATCATCTCCTTACAGATTAAAACAAATGGCGAGTAGCCCCTCCGTATAATAAACTTAACTTATTGATTAAAATCAAACTAATATCAATTTCAAATTTAATTAAATTCATAATTCAATTATTGTTATCTGTTTTTTCAAAATAACAAAAAGTTATAATAACTTTCAGCCATTCACTGTTCTAATGCAAGGAGCTTGCTTTGAGTCAGTCCGAATACGCATCCATTCTAAAGTGTACCCCATGGCTAGCTAAATTCCTCACCCGCAGAGGATTGAAGCAACCAGACCATCGTCCGTTATATGAATACCACGCAACGAGTGAAGAATATGATGAATTGAAACGGCTGCTGCGAGCTATAGGGGTACCCGATGGTTATAAAAGTGATAAAGGGTACGCAGCCTGTTTCACATTGTTCTGCTCAGAGTGGTATCGAAGAGATTATGAAAGAGAGTATGGATGGGCATGGGAGCCAATTTACAAGACGATAGGTATCTCAGCATCTTCCTCGAAAATGGGGAAAATTATCCCTAAAGGCCTGGATGGTTACTGGGGGCGTCCAGTGCGGTTTTATGACACAGAAAGGCGGAATTTCTTAGGCTCCTTATTCAGTGAAGGCGGTCTACCTTTCAGGTTGCTAAAGGAATCTAATAGCCGTTTTCAGTCGATGTTTTCTCTCATTCTAAATCAATACGATCAGGCTAAATCTTCTAACATTTCCACGTTCGCGTTAGTCCATGCAGCGGTAGAAAAATCATCCCTGCCAGTCGTTTTCAAAGAGGATACTTCAGTTGAGCTTATTAGTCGGATGGCTGAACAGTTAGTATCTCTTGTTCAAATTTATGATTTAAGTAATC
This sequence comes from Salmonella sp. K21076, assembly GCF_039650795.1. Classification (NCBI taxonomy): domain Bacteria; kingdom Pseudomonadati; phylum Pseudomonadota; class Gammaproteobacteria; order Enterobacterales; family Enterobacteriaceae; genus Salmonella; species Salmonella sp. K21076. The sequence goes on along the minus strand of NZ_JBCLYA010000050.1, from coordinate 228,814 downwards.
ATACCGAACCCGTAAAAGAACTTGAACGTGTTCATCCTAAGTGGCGTGACAGTTTCCCTGTCCCTCTCGATGATGATACGGGTACCAGTTTCCTTAATGGACTTTTACGAACAGCTTCTACTGAATCAAAACCCCGCCTTCAAAAGAATAAAACCACTCTCTGTCAGTTTTTATGGTCAGAAAATCATCCTGAAGCCCTCCAGGCACTCATTTCTCTGCCTGAAGAACTGAGTTTTTCAATTGATATTGAGCCTTCAACAACGCGCTTCGAGCTTGCTATCTATGAAGATGGTAACGAAATCGCAAGTCTGGGACCTGCATATGCAACGCTAAGTAACTCCCAGGCAAAAATAAAAGTTCGTAAGCGCGAGATTAAATTTTACCGAAGAAATCCCACGGTCAGTTTGTTTATTGTGGCGAGAGCTGGGGGTATGTTTTTCGGCTCCAATCTTTTAGAAGGCAGTGAAGTTGCGGTTGGCGATGTTCCATTGGTTTTTGTTTCTGATAAAAATGAATGGCTGTTACAGGGACAAGCCTCTTGCAGCGTACGTGGCAGCCATGTACTTATTGTGCTGCCAAAGGATGGCTGTCTGGCTTCAGAACATGAGGATTGTGACTCTGGCTTTTCGGCTTTGGGATGCCATGCTCTGACCATCAAAGGTCGCCAGGATATCATCATTAAAGGCGATGAAACGTACCGGATAAAGATAGGAAGAGATCAGATTATCCATACTGGATTCTCTTTCCAGGGGAAGCGATTAAATTGGACAAGTTATCCGGATGAACTCTTCCTCGGTGTTCCTGGAATTACTCAACATTCTGAGAATCTATCAACGCGCCATTACAAGCGTTTTTTCAACGGAACATTTATAGAAAATTGTGATGTACAAGAAAAAATGGGAGCACAGTTTATTTCGGTGCGTAACGAAAATGATGAAACGTTACTGCGTAAGAAAATTGGCATTCTCCCCAATGATTTTAGTCTGGAAATAAAAAATGGACAACAGGCGAACGAAGGTTCTGTCATTATTACTACTCAGCACCCTTGTTTGTATAGCTTGAAGGAAAAAACACTTGAAGTTGGACGGAAGCGGTTGCCCGATAGTACAGAAATAATGATGAAGGCGGAGGGCATTCCTCCTGCATCAATTTCATTACAAATAACGCCAAACCTCACTGCAAACCCGATTGTTATTTGGTTACCATTTCCTGCACGAGGCTGTCTTGCGTTCGATAAAGATGAGAAACCTCTCCCGAAAAATTTAACGATTAACGATCTTCTGGGTGCCAGAGCATATCTTTTCGGAAAAAATGGTGAGCCTACGCGATACCAGCTTGAACTACGTTTACGTTCGCGTAGTGGAATGCAGGCCTGGTATGAGTGGCACTACAGTGCGGGAGAATGTCCGGTAGAGCTTACTTTATATAGCTTAAGGGAACATATTGATAATTTACTCTCCCTGGAGGAAGGAATTGATCAAACAGTTGATATGCGCATAAAAGGAGGTGGTAGTTCTTTTACCTGGCAGATCCGACGTTATAAATATAGTCTGGACTATGATCGTGGCAGGCAGATTCTTCTCGCAAACTCAATAAGTAATCGTACAGGCCAGATCCCTTCGCCCGTCATTATGTTACTCAGCGAACCGGAGAGAAAAGTTGTACTGCTGACGTCAAGAATGAGCGAAGGTGTACCAGTTGGTGAATTTGAACTAAGTTCGATAATACAAAAGAATGGCCCATGGCTGGTGCTGCCGAAACCAGGTGAAGAAGCCTCATTTCGACCTTGCTTTATTGCAGGTGAGCCGGTAATTCAAAGCGACGCGACAGCAATACAGTCTTTACAAAAAGCAACGCAGCTTTTTAATCCTCGTTCAGATGTCAACACCATTATGTTAGTTCTGGAACAAATGGCGAGCGACCCGGCACACTCGGGCTGGCAGTTCTTACGCAATTTATACGATCAGTTCGGGTATTTACCTTTGGCTACCTTTGAAGTATGGCGGGCACTTGTTCAGCATCCACAAGCGTTGGCGATGTCGCTGTTCAAATTTGAAATGTCCATTGATTATCTCAGCCGTATTGAAAGTGAGTTTCCCGTTTTCTGGGAGTTTTTATCCATTACAGAAGTTAAACGTTCCGCCACACGTTTTCGTGCTTTTTTGACTCATAAAGGTGCACCGGAGGAAATGCAGATAAGGTTGCTGTACAGAATGTATCAACAGCTGGGCACAACATTCCCGACTTATGCCAGTGAGGTGCAATTATGGTTGAGTCAAGGGAAATTACCACCGGTTTTTCCTGAGTTGACGATGAAAGGTATTATCCTTGAGTGGTATCAGGAACTTCTACGCGAACATGGTGAATCTCGCTGGCCAGAATTTGGTGGCCCAGGCCTTTTACGTTGGTATATGTCGCAACAAAATCCTGTTATCGATATTTCCCCTGATGCCAGCTACCGCTATTCCGTCACCTTGCTCCCCGTATTTGCTGCTGCTGTTGCCAGCGGTAAAACAACATTTGAAAGTGTTTTTGAGAATAAGCCCGGCGCCGTATTTTTCTTGAGACAGGTTAGAGATTTTGACTCACGATGGTTTAACGCCATTTTCCAATACTGTCTATTGCGTAATGTTACTGAAAAATAAAAAGGAATAAGAATGACTACACGCTATTTTTCTTCGCTGATTGAACAATCACTGTCGCGTTCTACGGAGGCGACGCTGAGTATTATGGGGGTGACCAACCCGAATCTTCGCGAGCATCTCACGCAACAAATGGCGGCCGATTGCGGGAAAGAAGGATCGTTTCTTGCCTCCCCCGTATTTGAACAGACATTTGGCTGGAAAGAGTCCAACAGCACAATGAAAGACCTTGCAACAAAACAAACGTTGCTAAGCAAGGAGGTGGTGGACTCGCTGGATAGTGAGGAAAATGGTCGTTATCGTTTTGGCTCTGACTGGAAACCTTTCACGCATCAGTTAGCCAGCTGGCAATCATTACTTGAGAAAAAACACTCAGTCGTGGTGACCAGCGGGACAGGCTCTGGCAAAACGGAATGCTTTATGGTCCCGGTACTGGAAGACCTCTATCGTGAGCTTCAGGTCAAGAACAAAAAACCGTTGATAGGTGTGAGAGCACTTTTTCTTTACCCACTGAATGCCCTGATTAATTCCCAGCGCGAGCGTTTAGATGCGTGGACCCGTAGTTTTGGTTCCGGAATTCGGTACTGTCTGTATAACGGTAACACAGAAGAATTGCACGCTTTGGTCAAAAGTGAGCAGGCAAACAGGCCTAATGAGGTTTTGTCACGAGAGAAGATGCGTGAAGAACCCGCCCCCATTTTAGTGACCAACGGTACCATGCTGGAATACATGATGGTTCGTCAGGTTGATGCACCGATTATTCAGAAATCAAAAGCTGAAAAATCATTACGCTGGATAGTTCTGGATGAAGCCCATACCTACGTTGGTTCTCAGGCCGCTGAGTTGGCTCTACAGCTCCGTCGCGTCATGACGGCATTTGGCGTCACGCCTGATGATGTTCGCTTTGTGGCGACGTCGGCCACCATTGCCGGAAGTGATGCTGAAAAGCAGCTGAAAAAATTCTTGTCTGAGCTGTCAGGAGTGCCACAGGAACGTATTGATGTTCTGGGCGGAAGCCGCGTTATTCCTGAGCTCGAACCCTGCAAACAATATTCTCTGTCACTGGATGAGATTGAGCATATCCCTGATTCGGAGAGTGAAGGGATCAGTCCGGAGCGTTATAGTGCGTTGACCCACTCTCCGGAAGCGCGCTGTTTACGCGAAATGCTGGTTAGCCAACCCCGACCAATGAAACTTGATACGCTGACCCAGCGTTTGAACGAGCTGACCAAACATCAGTACACGCAGCAGGATGTTTTACGCTGGATCGATCTTTGCTCTGGCACACTCCCTAATGCAAAGGATCCTGCATTTCTGAAAGTCAGAGCACATATTTTCCAGCGAAACACCCAGGGCATCTGGACATGTGTGGATAAGAACTGTGCAGCTAAAAAAAATACCGCGCTGGAAAAAAACTGGTCTTTTGGCAATGTGTATGTAAATCAGCGGCAAAACTGCGAGTGCGGCAGTCCCGTTTTTGAACTGGCATTCTGCAATGAGTGTAATGAACCGCATCTTCTTGCACGGGATAAAAAAGGCAAACTCGTACAGTGGGATAATAAAGGTGGAGATGAATTCTCCCTACAGGATGAAATTTCTGACGATTTTGAAACATCCGGAGAAAAGATTCAGAAGGATTTTGTATTCCAGTCGCCACAAATTATTGCTGCGGAATGTAATACGGAAGCTGGCTATATTATGCAGCGGCTCGATCGTCAGACCCGCAGTATCGGCGTGGTGAACCCGGACAGTATTCCGCTGGCAATTAATGATATCGAACAAATCTGTAGTGCCAGCAATTGTGGCTATAAAGGCGGAAAGGGTAAACAGCCCTTCCGAAGGGCGTTACTGGGCGGGCCTTTTTATGTCACCAATATTGTGCCTACGGTGCTGGAGTATTGTCAGGACTTCACTAGTGATGAAGGTAAAGATGGTGTCGGCCCGCTCTCTTTGCCTGGTCGAGGTCGTCGCCTGATTACCTTTACCGACAGTCGTCAGGGGACGGCGCGAATGGCAGTACGTATGCAGCAGGAAGCAGAGCGCAGCCGATTACGTGGTAGCGTAGTAGAAATTCTTGGCTGGCACCAACGAAAACAGCCAACGAGTGCTCCGAATGACCAGGCTGACGTGATGAAACTGGTTGCAAGGGTGACACAATACCGTGAAGAAGCCCGGGAGTATCGCGAGTGGGGAATGCCCGAGGAAGCAAAACTTTCTGAAGCTCAGGCCGAACGCCTTGAACAGGCAATCCAGACGGCGACGGGGGGAAAGGCTGCAACCATTTTAGTTTGCCGAACCTGGACGGAAATGGTCAATGATCTGAAAGAGAAAGCCGATATACAGGGACCAATTTTACAATATAACCATTATCTGAAGCCTGAAATTTTCACCGAAAATGGCGGCCCTTTGAAACTCGCCGAAATGCTGCTTTTCCGTGAGTTTATGCGACGCCCGAAACGAACCAACAGCCTGGAAACCCAGGGGCTGGTTCAGGTTGGCTATCAGGGGCTGGAGAAGGCAGGCTCACAGTGTTCCTACTCACTGGCAGGCTAAAGGCTTAACCCTTGATGACTGGCGCGATTTTCTGAAGGTGACGCTGGATTTCTATGTCAGAGAAAGCAACTACATCCAACTGGATGACGATCTAAGAAACTGGATCGGTAGCCGTTTCTCTTCCAAATTTGTCCGCAACCCAGATTCGAAAGAGCCAGATGACAACCAGGTTAAACGCTGGCCGCAAATTCGCCACGGTAATGTGACTCAGCGCCTGGTCAAGCTGTTGATTTTAGGGGCCAAATTTAACACCGTAAATACGGTAACTATTGATATTGTTAACGCCTGGCTGAAAGAAGCCTGGCTCCAGCTAACAGGATCTCTGGCGGTATTGAAGCCTGATGGAAACCGTTTTTATTTACCGAAAGAGCATCTGACATTCTCTCTGGTGCAAAAAGCACGCATTTGTCCAGTGACCAATAAATTACTGGCGACAACCTTCAAAGGTCTGACCCCCTATTTGCCCATGCATATCCAGTTCGAGCGACTGACGAGTGCACAGTACGACGCGTTTTTGGCTCAGGAAGTCACGCTGCCAGCGATCTGGGAACACGATCGCTCTCAGGATGATTATGTCGACGGGTTAACAAAAGTGCGTGACTGGGTAAGCCAGGATCCGCAAGTGCTACCATTACGCTCGCAAAACCTCTGGACGGACATTAACGATCGCGTGGTAGAAGGTGGATTTTACTACCGCACCGCAGAACACTCGGCACAGCAATCGTCGGAGCGCCTGCAAAGCTACGAAAGAATGTTTAAAAACGGGCAGCTTAACGTCCTTAACTGCTCAACCACGATGGAAATGGGTGTGGATATTGGCGGTATTTCTGCAGTGGTGATGAACAACGTTCCTCCGCATCCGGCCAACTATTTACAGCGAGCCGGGCGTGCCGGGCGTAGTAAAGAGTCACGCGCTATTTCGTACACCTTGTGCAAAGGGAACCCGCACGATCAGCAGGTTTTTGCTAATCCCCTCTGGCCGTTTGAGACGGTGATCCCGGCTCCAATGGTGGCAATGAACTCAGAGCGTCTGGTGCAGCGTCACGTCAATTCCCTGTTACTGTCAGAATACTTATGCCATGTGGTCGGTGAAACCGAAAAAGAGCGTACCAGCCTTAATAGCCAGTGGTTCTTTGGCGAAGAGCTCGACCAGTCGGTATGCAATCGTTTTAAAGCCTGGCTCGAACGTCCGACGCTGAGCATTGATAACGCGCTGGAGCGTCTGGTTAAAGGGACGGCATTGCACGGCGTTACGGCAGAAAAACTGCGGGATAAAACGCAGGAGGCTATTGCCGTCTTACAGACACGCTGGCTGGGGATCTTCCGCGATCTCGTGAAACAGGAAAGTGAATCGCAGCCCAATACGCCGTACCGCAGGCGACTGGAACTGGAGAAAAAACGGCATTGTGGTGAATACCTGTTACGCGATCTGGCGGCCCGAACTTTCCTACCCGGATATGGCTTCCCAACGGATGTTGTCACTTTTGATAACTTCACCATGGAAGATTATATCCGCGAGAAAACGCACAAAAGCCGTGATAAGAATGACCGGGAGGATAACGTTTCGCGTTATAAAGGGCTGCCTTCGCGCAACCTTTCCGTTGCGATCCGTGAGTATGCGCCGGGCGCGGAGATTATCCTTGATGGTCGGGTATTCCGCTCGGCCGGTGTTTCGCTGCACTGGCATAACCTTAACGCCGATACTAACGAAGCCCAGCGTCTGGACAGCGCCTGGCGTTGCCATAAATGCGGTACTTTAGGCTATGAGGAAGGTATTGGTGGCTCGGGGGATTTATTCTGTACCAATAGCGCGTGCGGGGAGCGGATCACGCTGGATAACCGACGTCAGGTATTACAGCCCGCCGGTTTTGTCACCGATGCCCATACTCCCGTTACGAACAACATTGAAACAATGAAATTCATCCCGGTGGTGCCTGCCTGGGTGTTTGTGAAAGCAGAACGCGTGCCACTGCCAAACCCGCTGATGGGTTTTATGGCGTCAGGCGCGGATGGTCATGTTTTCCAGCAGAGCATGGGCGAAGGTGGACACGGTTATGCGCTGTGCCTGAGCTGCGGCCGGGCGGAGTCAATGCTCAATGCCACCGATACGCCGAAATCGATGGAAGCGCATTATCCTCCGCGCCCCGGTAAATCTGATCGCGACAGCCAGAATCAGCGGATTATCTGCCCTGGCTCCACGGCGCTGAATAAGAATGTCACGCTGGGTGCGCTGGCGCGCACCGATGTGTTTGAACTCATTTTGCGCCGTCCGCAAAACGGGGAGTATATCCCCGATAATTCTGATGAAGGCCGTATTGTGGCCATGACGCTGGCGGTTGCACTACGTCGAGCGCTGGCCAGCGTGCTGGGGGTATCGGCGACAGAACTGGGCTATGCGGTGCGTCCGGTCAGACTGGATAATGAGCAATCGGTCCTGGCGGTGCAGCTTTACGACATTATCAGCGGCGGTGCGGGGTTTGCTTCCAGTGCGCCATTGCATATTGAAGCGGTCCTCAAAGGGATGGTGAAACAGCTGGGATGCCGCCACTGTGATACCGCCTGTAGCGAATGTCTGCTCGATTCGCAGACCCGCCACGATCACGATCAGCTGGATCGTAAAGCCGCGCAGGCCTGGCTGGGGGAGGATTTCAGTCACTATATCGGTTTGCCGGAGGCGGAAAAATTCTCCCTGGCCGACGCGCAGTATTGCCCAGGCAGCATTGAGGATGCTATCCGTCGTGCCATTAACGACGGGGCGCGCAAACTCACGTTGTGGATGAATGGGCCGCTTAACGAGTGGGATTTGTATGCCCGCCAGTTCCGAACGGCGATCCAGAACTATCGGCTGAAAGATGAGGTTGAGGTTACGCTGGTTGTGCCCGGTCATATTGAAGATCCGGAGCTTTTACAGGAGATTGCGCAGTTTGCCGCCATTGGTATGCAGCTTTGCCAGTCTGAGCTGAATACGGATACGCCGGTTGTCGCACAGGTAGCATTCAACGATCGCCTGATGATGTTGATTTCTCGCAGCCCAGAGGCCACCATCCCCGGCCCGAACTGGCATCTGAATAGCCAGATGGTTATTCGCAGCCATGCGTTTGAGCCGATAACGCTTAGTAAAGCAGAGCTATTATCCGATGCCGCAGGTAGCAGAGGCCTGGTCAACGATATTGAGATCCATAAGCAGCTTAATGGCCCGGTTTCTCAATTTGGTCAGCGTTTCTGGGGCGTGTTAACCGGGGCGCAGGAAGATATTCAGACGCTGCTGAAGGAAAACCAGGTGACGCGCATTCACTATAGCGATCGTTATCTGCAAAACCCGGTGGCGCTGGCGTTATTAGGCGGGCTGTTAAAACCGCTGAAATCGATCCTGGCGCAGGATGCGCAAGTGACGATTGATACGCTGTTTAAGAGTAAAGAGCGGCCAGGCAACAAGCCGTTCCATGACTGGATGAGTGAAGCGGATTTTCAGGATTTTGCCGACCAGTGGTTTGCGGCATCTATGGGCAGAGCCGTCGTGGTTAACACCGTTGGCTCGCCGCGTGATATTCCACACCATCGTAAACTGATGGTGACCTTCAGTAATGGTCAGGCGCTGAAGATCCGTTTTGACCAAGGGATGGGATACTGGCGCATCGTCTTTGCGCGAGCGTATCGCGATTTTGATTTTAACGATGATGTGGCTTTCCAGCTCGGGAATATGGCAAAAGCCTGCGTTGAAGGTCAGGTGGTCAACAGCGAGGAAAGTTGGGCAACCGATGTGCTGGTGCAGGTGATAGTCCCTTAATGCGAAACCGCTCCCGATTAAACATCGGGAGCGGCTAACATCAGGCGGTGGTGCGCTTGCCGGTAATCATGTCGATAATGACCCTGGCACAAATTCAGTACAGTGCTAAATCAGAGAGCTTCGTCTTTCCGGAGACTTCGGATAAATTCAGCCGGAGTCATGTCATTTAATGATGAATGCGTTCTCTCATGATTGTATTCCCTGCGCCAGTTGTCGGGTTTTTCCTGCGCATCTTCCAGTGACAGGAACCAGTGAATGTTCAGGCATTCATCCCGCAGACTGCCGTTAAATGGTTCAATAAACGGGTTATCTGTCGGCTTTCCGGGGCGCGAGAAGTCCATTGTGACGCCGTGTTCATACGCCCATTTATCCAGACTTTTTGAGATAAACTCGCTGCCGTTATCCGTCTGGATTCGTACCGGCAGCCGCTTATCCGGCACCCGCAGTGCCTCCATTATTCTGACCACATCCTCGCCTTTTAACGATTTTCCGGCATGGATCGCCAGGCATTCCCGACTAAAATTATCCACTACAGCCAGCGCCCGAAAACGCCGCCCGTTAAACAGATTATCTGACACAAAATCCATACTCCGGCACTGATCGACATGCGTCAGAACCGGGCGCTGATACAGTAAGCCTCCCGCAAAAATGTAACCGCCTGGCGCTTCTGAGCCGGCCTCAGAACTTTTGCTTCAGTACCTCCTGCAGCATCTCCTTGTCGAGACTCAGCTCAGCGACCAGCTTCTTCAGCCGCTGATTCTCATCCTCCAGTTGCCGCAGACGCCGCTGTTCCGTCACGCCCGGCCCGGCAAATTTTTTCTTCCAGTTGTAAAATGTGGCCTCAGAAATTCCCATCTTTCTGCAGACTTCCCCGACGCGGGTGCCGGTTTCAGCCTGTTTCAGGGCAAATGCAGTCTGTTCTTCGGTATAACGGGTCTTTTTCATGGCAATGCGCCTCTCTGTGAGATGGAAGAAAGACCGGAAACTTCAGTTTAGACTGGCACTGTTTACAGGGGGAAGGTCAGGGGAAGGTCATCAACCAGCTTCCCACCATCACCACAAACCAGAATAATTCCCTGAAAAAAGATGCGCTGAATGTTATGTTTTTCATCATCTTTCCACTGTCAGAATCCACCGCTGACACCGGCACCAACACCGGTCGGCTTCACGCGGCGAATTTTACTTCACCTTCCGCGCCGCCTCATCCTCAGGACGAAGCCGTGCGGGTGAAGCGGTAAAACAGATTCGGTTCACTGACTATCCACAGCGTGTCCCGGTCATCTGAGGCTATCCCCTCCGCCTGCGGGATATCCCTTCGCAGGCCACAGTGTCCCCGGCGCAGCGACATCACCTTCCTCCCGCCGTCCAGATCCGACACCACGACCACGGCAGATTCATGGGAAAGTACATACAGGAGCCCGTTGTTCCGGTCATAATGCAGACCGGAGATATCCTTCAGGAACCATGGCAGGGACGCCCGGTGTGTCAGCGAGTCACTCACCGACAGCGCATCAGGGCTCCGGTCCGTCACGTAAAGCCGCAGCGGTTTTTTCTCCTGCGCCACCATCAGGGCATGCTCTCCCCGTCCCCAGGCAAGGCCTTCAAAACCGGCATTGTCGCTGTGCCTGTTCACATCCAGCGTCAGGCTGTATGTTGCCGGCGGGAGGACGGTCGTGCTGCTGTCAATGCAGTGGGTGGTGAGCGTCCGCTCCCGCTCCCGGGACAGGGCATAGCGGTTCCCGCCGAGGTATTCGATGGCCTCAAAATCGTGGTCGCCGTCTGACGGTATCACCCGCAGCACGTTCCCTTCCGTGTCCAGCTCCACCACCGAGGAGGGGTGGTCGGTCACGGCAAACAGCGTTCTGCTGTCCGGGTTCCATGTCAGGCCGGAGAGGCCGCCGTGTATCCCGGTAATTTCTTTTTCTGCCGTGAGCTGCCATTCTGTTTCCTGCGGGTACCAGGACTCCGGGAAACACAGGGTGAGCACGCCGGCCGCCATCAGGAGAATGGCGGTCAGCAGTGCAGCTTTCTGGTTACATAAATATCTGAACATCGTGGTGGTGAAAGTTATGTTTTCTGTTACAGGGGAGACCGGACTTCACATCATGCCCCACGGCAGATAAGCCAGAGCATGGCCAAGACGCCGGTCAGAAAGCCGGAGATAAAGACGCTGGTCAGCAGCAGGAGAATCAGCGCGCGGAGCGGGGGGATATCTCCGGCCTGTATGGTGCCTTTATCATCAGTCGGCATCAGGGTTACCGGCCAGCAGTTTCCGGACCACCGCGGCATAACGGCTCCTGAAATCTTCGACGGAGAATGCACCGAAGGCGGCATTGTTGATATGGTAACGGCCACGGACATACACGGAAGGCGTCCCCCTCACGCCATATTCCTTAAACAACCGTTCCTGTAATGCCACCATGTCATTCACGGCGGGACTTTTTATACTTCTGTCATACTCCCCGCGACTGATACCGGTAGCAGACATAAACACCCGACGGACATCGTCCGGGGAATGCAGGCGTTTCTCCACCATGTCGGCCGTGAAGAAGGCCTTCTCGACCACGTCAGTTTCCTTCATCATCATGGCCAGCGCCCAGGCCTGTGTCAGCTCATGGCCGAGGGGGCCCAGCAGGCTGACATGGTACTTGATCATCCGGTCACCGTGCGGCAGTACGTGCCGGATGGCCCGGGCCACGCCCATCGTCTGTGAGAACGCATAGCAGGGCGGACAGTAAAAGAAAAATAGTTCCACCTCGGCGGGGGCATCAGCCACCAAGGGAGTTATGAACTCCCACTCCTGCGCAATCACAGGACGGGCGCGGCCAGGTAAAAAAAAAAGAAAATAATATTCCCCTCAGGAAAAACAGCTCCCGGGCATAATTCATCGTCACGGAAACACTCCATGGATAACAGATATACAGAATGAAAGGCCGCTTAACGGTACCGCCTGACAGCAGCAGTAAATCTTAATTCATCCGGCACGGTCATTAAGCCGGCAGCCGGAATATTCCGGTCATGAGTTTTCCAGAATAAAAAGCACTGACACACAAAAGACCATTGCCATTAATATGACGACGGCCAGACAGGCGTAATAAACGAATTTCATGAACATGATAAAATAACTTTCAGTGATACTTATCCAGCTTCCGACCCACATTCCGGGCCGCTCTCCTCCAGTGAATGACACCGGTTCAGGTCTGTATACAGTGTCACCATCCCCAGAAGCATCAGGGTTGGCAACAGGGTGGCATCATTCCTGACGCCGAGGCGCCTGAAAGCCAGGCCTTTCTGGGCTGAAATGGTTTTGACGCTGCGAAAACAGAGGGCAGCAATCTGCCCGCAGTTATAGCCCTGCAGCAGCAGTCGGATAACCCGCAGTTCAGCCGGACTCAGTCCGCCGTCGCTGTTAAATTCGATACAAAGCCGATCGTACCATATCCGGCTGATGTCCCCGTCTTCCGGGAAAGCGGTCAAAGCAGACGCCATAATCCGGGCGCTCCCTTTCCGGCATTTACTTTCTCAAGCACCCCGACAGCACGGAGTTGCTCAAGATATGAGCGGACCTGGTAGATACTGAGTCCGGCAGCATCAGCAATATCGCGGATTTTAACAGGCGCGTTGTCCGTACTCTGACGCTCCCGGATGATGGAGATGATGTTTGTAATGATGGATTCACCCATAAACGGCCCCACTCTTCAAGGTTAAAATAAATGTATTTACCACTACCACAAAATAATACTAATCCATTCTATAGCAACCTCATTACGATATGGTCAAACCAAGACGAAAAGTAAAAATATATGAATATTTTGATGGTTCATTTATGCGTATTCACTTTCATCAGAGTCACTCGAGTATTGGTTATGTATAAAGCCCTACCTTTAAGACGTCACATCAAAGGCATTTCAGTATCCCCATTCAACATTTATACGGAGTATTTAAAATCTTAGGAGATAGTCATATCTATTTTTATAGGTCCAATCAAGCCTGCCCGGACTGTACAGTACCGGCATTAAAAGAAATATCACATGGCTCTCCGTTGGATATAGATGAACACAATTAATTGAGCATAACGAAACAACAACTCCTATAAAGCACTTATAACAACCACACATGGCTTACACTGTATTTAGATATTTTAAAACATCATCTTCGGCTAATCATATCTAATAAAGTTATTTTTATATCATAAAACAATACCTACAATAATATAAAATCGGCTTCTGCAGTGAAGCGTAAAAATTAGGTGCAATTCCATGCTGAAAAAAAACGCCATAAAAATAAAACTATATCGTTATGCTATTTTACATTCGAAAAACTGTATTATTACCATTAAGAACAAGTCAAAGCCAGAGGAAATAAAAATAACTAGAGGCAACATAGCCTTAATAGAAAAAATATAGAAGCTGTTGTGGAAATTGAATATATGGATGATATTGAATCATTTGATATTATTACTTTACCAGATGAATTATTAAGTAGAGTTTTATGCTTATTTGAGGCTTCTAATTGCTCAGAAAGTTTATCACCAATACGCTACAGAACATTTAGCGATAAGGTTTTTATTATAACCGACAGTGGAATTAATGGAATTTTATTTGAATATTTAAAAAAGAGAAAAAATAACAACAACGATATTTATGAAATTGCCTGTTTATTTTCAAAAGTGAATAATATCGAGCAGCTATACACATCTCTGTGCATTTCAGTCTCACGTAGTTTTTCTGATATTGTTAGAAAAACAATAGATAATGACATTTCAACAAAATGGAGATTAAAAACATTATCCGAAAAACTAAATTTATCAGAAGTGACTATCAGAAAAAAACTTGAGAATGAAAATACTAATTTTTACAGAATCCTTCTAGATGCCAGGATGCAAAAAGCAGCGCGTTTGGTACTTGATAGCGACACACATATTAATAAAGTATCATATGCCGTAGGAATGTCAAGCGTATCATATTTCATTAAGTTATTTTCTGACTATTATGGTTTAACCCCAAAACAATTCCATCTAAAATATAAGCATAGAAATACAGGAGAAAAAGCTGTATTTATGCTTTATAATTAAGAGTTATAGGTGCGCCAATTTGCGCACCCTTTATTATAATTCAATTTCTGTCGCATATATGCTTATTAAATAGGTATCAACGGGAATGTTTCCATTCCCAAAATAATAAATATTAAATTCATTAGTAAAATCAGAATGAGATACCATACCAATACCTGAATTATCTGGTTGCCAGTCTTCTCCACCTATTCTTATCCTAAGCTTATGGGCTGAGTTATTCTGACCTCTAATAATATATGCCCCTGGGGTATTTTTAATTTTTTCTAAACTTGAACTAATGAGGATTTTTTTCCCTCTCTGTTAAATAGATGCCCCGTACCTATTATTTTATTACTTGTAATACGGTCATAAAAAACAGCCTCATTTATTTTAATCATTAATTTAAGTTCTTGTGCTTTAATAGTTGAGCTGAAAAAACCAGTAACAATCAGAAAAACAGAGACAATGAACTTAGGTATTGACGAATTATACTGATTCATTTGCACACTCCATTTAAAAAGCTAATCTGACCTTTGTTTTTATCGGGAAGAGAGTAAAAAACTGTACAAGTATCGGAGGGCTTATTCCCCCACGAAGCGATTAATTTTTGCACTCCTGACAATCCAGATACATATGCCTGACCATCTTCGCCAACAATAGATGTTGATTGGATTACTCCATCATTATTCTTAAGTGAAAGAACTGTGCTAAGAGCTAGTGGCTTTCCATTTGTTCTTGTAATTCTAATTAATGCATTAGTACCCACGCTTGTTTTATATACAGCTTTTACAATAGCACCTTCGGTAGGAACTACTTGAATATCAGTTTGCCTAATATCCGTATTTATTGGTAACGTTGTTGGATCTATAGATATGAAGTTATTCATATATGGAGTAAGATAACTGGATATTGTATAGCCTCTAAAATCGGTTCTAACACCTGGTAGGCCCAGAACTTTTGCCCCACTTACACCTTTAGCCTCGACCAGTGCAGCAGTATCCGATATACTCTGACCAAACGTAATTCCTGATGAATGAGCAATCACCCCACCAGAAACATTCATCCCAATATCACGATTTATTTCATTATGACTATAGTTTGCTCCGATCTCCCCATAAGTACCTCGCCAAGAAGCATTTAAAAATGTAGCCTTTTGATTTTTCGATTTATCTTCTATTTGCCCTCTTGCTTGCCATGTCAATTGGCTATCAAATGCCACACCAGTAATACCTAAATCATGATTCATATCATGCTTTGAAGAGGATGAGTTTTGATATGTAGCATACATTTCATGATTTGTAAGTTTTTGCAAAGGTACACTGAGTAGAAAACTGAATAAATCTTCATTTTCTTCACTAATCTTTGATGTACTTTTCGTATATGAAAGCGATAACGAAACACCATTTAAATTCTTCCCATAACTAGCAATTATTGATTTTTTACCTTCATGTTTCCAATATTTATCATAATTGTAGCTTAAGTTAACAGAACCCAGAGATCCTAATGCCTGACTTAATAACATAGAGGTTGTTGATTTCTTATTTTTATCGTAAAATTCATCATGCTCGCTACTATGAATTGCTTCAGAAAAAGTTCTATAATTTTTCGAATAATAGTAATGACTAGCCAAAGATACTTCGGTGTTTGTCTGAGCGATATTTTTATTGTATCTAATCCCATATGCATGACCATTTTCATTGGATGTATCAGTCTTCGAAACAGATGTTTTCCAGTCAAAAGACAGAGCACCATACTCACCAATATCTTTACTTGCGCCTATGGCGTATGAATTATAAATATTTGCCCATTGCACTCCACCAAATAAAGTAAACCCATAAGGCAGACCATATATATAAGTCCCTTCAAAAAAAACAGGATCGATATAATCATTGTTAACCTCCCTGTATCTACCAATAGTTACACTATATTTAGAATATCCATCAGGCAAAGATAATACAGGAGTTGAATATGGCACTGTATAGTTTTGGACCTGCCCATTTTTTTCATAAATGCTAACATCAAGAACCCCAACACCAACACCAACACCAACACCAACACCAACACCAAGATCAGCAATTTGTTCTCTACCTATCTCGAATTGCCCGGGGGGGACTGAAGTAGAATATATCAAGTATCCATTTTGTCTTACTTCTACAGTCGCATTGGTTTTCGCAATACCACGTATTGTTGGATAATATGTTCTCTGTGAGAAAGGTATCATACTTTCATCTTTATTTAAAGAAAAGCCTCTAAATGGTACGCTATCGAATAAATCTGCACTGGTATATTTGTCCCCAACTGTTAGTTTGCTCTTTATTTTTTTTAAACCTCGCTCAGCATAAATATATGCTGATTCAAATTTTTTTTCGCTTGACAAGTTTTGCCAAGATGATAGATTCCTTAGCCGCCAGGGACCAAAATTAAAACCAAGTTGAATTTGACCAAAGTATGAATCTTCTCCTCCAACCTTAGAATGCAAATAATTAGCTCTGTAATTTAAAAGAAAAGCGTTAATGCCATCATCCCAGATATTTTCATCAGCAATTTCACTGTCTATTGGAGATAGAATTTTAGATGGTGCATTTAAAAGCAAACTTTGGTTAGCCGCGTTATAAGTATATTTAAGAGGAGAATGCTCTAAGAGAACGCATTGTTCATTATCAAACTGCAACCCATGAAGCTCCTGGATGGCGATCCCATACTTTATAAGTTTTTCTTTTGTTAAGCATGGTTCTAGAGTCTGAGTCATTGATTTGAAATACAACTCAGTAGTTTCTTTTAACTGATTATTCAAATATACATCAACAACATAATTACCAGGAAGCGTTTCAACACTTAGAAAAGATGCATTCTCACCGGGAGGAAGACTCAAACTTCCATAGTCGAAATTATATTGTCTGGAGAAAACATTTCCAGAGTGAAATACACTGGTTAAAACAAATAGAGTAATTGTGGTTTTCTTCATTTGTTTACACCTTAAAATAATAATCTCTTATAATTTCAGCGCCGTTATCATCCAAAATAGTCAAAGTTATTTTACTATGTACTCCACCAGGTAATTGAGCATATCCAAATGGCTCAATATATCCATTTGGAATATTAAAACTTAAATTACCAGATTTAATATTTGCAATATTCACATATGATGATGTTGGATTCTTTATAACTATACTATTTCCTTTTCTCTCTAACTTTAATTTATCTGCAATCTCCATTGTCGTTAAGTCTATAGTTTTAGGCCTATAAATTAATTTAATACAACTATTCGTAACCACATTCACATTAAGATTCGTAGTTATGTTGTTTTTATTATTGCTTTCATTATCATTTAGTGGTGGGACTCCTTTTACACACAACCAATACAAAGACTCCTCATTTTTATTGAATAGATTACTTGTTGGTATTACCTTCAATCTTGTTCGCGCATTACTTTCAACTTTCAAAATAGGTGGTGTTACAATAAATGGAGCTTTTGATGATTTATCATCATTATATACTTGAGTTTGAACAAGGATTGGATATTCTTTTTCATTCATAATCCAAAAACTTGTTGATGGAGCATCTTCTTTATAAATAACACGTGTAGTGCCCAATCTTAGGCCATAATATTTTTGTGTTAATAATGGTTGCTCAATTTTTTTACTTTCCGAAGAAGCAATTGGAAGGTAGCAAAAAAAGAAAAAGATAACAGTTATACGTATACATTTATTCAAAATATACATAATCCCTCTTTAAGTTTTTGCATGGAAGCATAAAACCTATCTATTCAAAATAGATATTTTTAAAATAATAAAATTATCCAAATGCCCTCATATTGAGGGCATTTATAAAGTTTAAATTAAATTAGTTTTGATACTGCTGAACGTAGAAGGTCGCAGTGAAAGTACCTGCTGGCAGGGTCGATTTACCAAAGGTTGTGACAGGGACATTTAGCGTTTCTTGAGAGCTGGCAACTCGCCAACCTGCAAGCCCGTCAATTCCAGTATTTGCTTGGTCATTAATATTGGCTCCCTGAATATACCCACGGAAAACAGGCTGTCCTTGTCCATCAACGAACGGGACAGTGGCTACACCACCAGATACCGAAGCCCCTTACCTGCAATAGATACTGAGTTATGTGGACCAGTAGCAGTAATGCTGAGAGTACCAACTTTCTGACCAGCAGCAACATCAGGCCCTGTAAAGCCAGGATCCTGACTCCAGTTGGCTGATGTTGTATTCTGAGCTGCAATAGTAACCGCTGCCTGAACCTCTGCTTTGTTACCAACAAAGCCAGCTGCGTGGGCACTGCCACATGCAATTAAAGCAAGAACTGCTACTGCAGATGCTGATTTACGCATATTACAAAATCTCCAAAAATCAACTATTAGCATTCGCACAATTTATCTGTGCGGATGCTAATATACTCACGCCATTTTAAAAATTTAAGCAAAAAACAAGGATCACTATTTTTTTATCTTTACACGCCCCCCCCATTAATAAGCGAATGATCCATTAATACTTTTTGTGGAATATCTAATATCCACATGTTTAAAAAATTTCATATCAACCCTTTATTTAAAAAGCATAAACAAAAAAATACATCCAAATAAAAATGTTTATGTTATTTATTGAGAGAATGGGTTGTCTGATCTTACCCAGCAAGAGTGGACATGCGACTAAGTGAGTAAACTCTCAAGAAAGAGGTGTCTCACATGACAAAAGCAGCATCAACCACCAAAAAGCCATGCAAGCAACATACGCCTGAATTTCGCGACGAAGCCTTGAAACTGGCTAACGCATTGGGATGGCTGCGGCTACCAGCGAGCTTAACCTGTATGAATCGCAGCTCTACAACTGGCGAAGAAAACAGCAAAATCAGCTCTCTTCTTCTGAACGCGAATAGGAGATGTCCGCAGAGATCGTCCGTCTGAAGCATCAACTGGCAGAACGGGATGAGGAACTGACTATTCTCCAGAAGGTCGCGACATACTTCGCGAAACGCCTGAAATGAAGTATGTCTTCATCGAAAAACATCAGGCTGAGTTCAGTATCAAAGCCATGTGCCGTGTACTTCAGGTTGCCCGTAGTGGCTGGTACGTCTGGCATCAGCGTCGTCATCAGATAAACCAGCGTCAGCAGTTCCGCCTTGTCTGTGATAACGTCGCCCGGGAGGCATTCAGTGACGCAAACAGCGCTATGGTGCGCCACGCCTGACGGATGAGCTTCGTGCTCAGGGACGGGTGTATACCGTAGCGGCCAGCCTGCGCCGGCAGGCGCTGCGGGCGAAAGCTTCACGGAAGATCAGTCCAGTCAGTTACCGCGAACATGGTCTGCCAGTCCAGAGAATCTGCTGAAGCAGGACTTTTACGTCAGTGGCCCGAATCAGAAATGGGTGGGTGACATCATGTATCTTCGCACCGGTGAAGGCTGGCTTTATCTGGCCGTGGTTATTGACCTGTGGCCGCAGTCAGCCACTGGCTGGTCTATGTCCTCGCGGATGACGGCACAGTTTGCCTGCGATGCATTACACATAGCGCTGTGGCGGCGTAAACGACCGGAAAAGTCACCATATATACAGACAGAGGCAGTAAGTACTGTTCAGCGGATTACCAGAGCTTACTGAAACGGCATAATCTGCGGGGCAGGATGAGCGCCAGAGGCTGTTGTTACGATAATGCCTGTGCGGAAAGCTTCTTCCACACGCTGAAGGTGGAATGTATGCATGGAGAGGACTTTGCCAGCCGGGAAATAATGCGGGCAGCAGTGTTTAATTATATTGAGTGCGATTACAATCGCTGGCGTCGCCACAGTGCCTGTGGCGGTCTCAGTCCGGAACAATTTGAAAACCAGAACCGCGCTTAAGGTTGTATCCCTATTACGCGGGTAGGATCAGTTTACCCCCGAAACGGTATTGGAGTTGCCAGTATTTTGAACCATTGGGGTTGATCAGCAGGTGCATACCCTGCCCATCTGTGAGTTTGAAGGGTTTGTCGGAGGGCTTGGTAGTCCTAACTTTGATATCGGTGAGAGCCATCAGTTGATACCTCCAGTGTTGGTACCAAAATCAATCGAACCGGGAATACCATCAGTTATACCATCATCGGTTGGTATATGTTCAAGGAATTGAGTAGACGTGAACAGACTAAGCCAAGTCAGAAATTCGCTTAACTTACTGTTTTTGTGGATTAAAGTAGACGTTAGTAGACTTGAAAAAAGCTTTGTATGGTGCGAAGGCCGGACTCAAAACACAACATAATAAATTGAAAATAAAGGAAATAAAGAAGAACACATGTTCATGTGCCCCCTTTTGTGCCCCCATGGCTTTTTAAGCCCCTTAAGTTCACAACTGATTGGTATTAAAAAGGAAATTGTTATTTTCCCCATCGGTTAGGTTCCGATATACGGATCCTAACCGGGGTAATATTGAACATCAGTAAAATTCTTTTTTTCCATATAACTGTTCACACTGTTCACCTCTTCACTTTTCTTTTTAATATCATGGTGATAAGTGGTGATGAGTTGGTGAAGAGTGAACAATCGACTCTTCACATTTGTGATTTTTGCTCGTCCTGGATGCGCCTGGTCAGGCGATGCGCAGGGTGATAAAAAGTTTTTTCAGGTTTTATTGTTCACACTGTTCACCTCTGGTTTTTTATCAATAATTTCATGGTGATACAGGGTGAATATACGGTGAAGGGTGAACAGTGGAGTGTTCACCCTGTGGCAATGTCCAGAAAGAAAAAGACCGGCTGTTGCCGGTCTGGAGTTGGTTATGTTGCTGCGGGTTCCTCGCATTTCGGCAGCCAGTCGCCGTAGCTTTCCTCTTTCAGCGACAGATTGGTTTGTATCCCCTGCTTTGTGTGCCGCTTCTCATAATTCAGGCCGTATTCTTTCAGCATCATGGGCAGCCCCAGCCCGAACATTTTCAGGCTGAGCACGTTCCTGTACCCGTTAGCCTCCATATAGGCCAGATACGCGTGATAAAGATATTTACGGTAATTACGCGGGATAATACTGGCATTACCCATAAACATCCCGTTGGTCTGCGGGAGCATTTCCAGATAGCCGCAAAAATCAAACGTCGGGTCAGCATCGCGCTTGATACTGAGTGCCTCGTCGGAGTTCTGCTGTGACTGGAGCAGTGTGCGCGCTGTCATCGGGTCGCTGAACTTCTGCATAAGCTGACGCACAATGATGGCCAGCTCGCGCGCAATTTTATCCCTGAGCTGCGGGTCGCGTTCCTCCGGGGCAATCTGCTCCGGGAAGTGAATAATCACCCGGCGGCGCGATACACCACCGCTGCGGTCGGTAAAGCGCATCGGGTTATTGTTCACGGCCAGAATCACCGCTGGAATATGGGTGGAGTACGCATCCTTGTATTTCGGGTCAACGGAGACCGCATCCCCGCCGGTGATGGCCTTGAGTCCTGCCCCGTCACCGCTCCATTTTTCCTGGTCAGGCAGTCGTATCAGAGAGAAGCCAATCAGCGCAGCGCGTTCGCGGGGTGATTCCAGCGTTTCGATGGTGGCCGACGTGGCGTTATCTTCCCCGGCAAGCATGGTCGCAATTTCGGCCAGAATACTTTTTCCGCTCCCGCCGGGGCCGGTGACTTCGAGAAAGAGCTGCCAGTCGTAACGGTTCGCCAGAACCATAAACAGCGCGGCCAGAATCACATCGCGTTTTTCCGGTTTGCCACCGGCAGCGCGGTCAAGCCAGCGCCAGAAATGAGGGGCGTGGGTTTCCAGCGTTTCGCCCTCCACCGGTGAGGTGAAATCAACATCACATAGCGTGCGCAGCCAGTGCGATTTGTGGTGCGGGCTGAAAGTGCCGGTGGCGGTATCGAGTACCCCGTTACGAAAACCAATCAGACGGCGCGCCGGTGCGTCCTGCTGCGGAATAATCAGTTTCAGGGTCTCCACCACTGAGGCAATTTTCCCCGACGAGAACGGGGCGCGCAGACGCTGAAACAACCCGGCCACGTCGCGGGCAAAATCCGACGGGGGAATGATTTTCCATATTCCTGCCTCATATCGGGACAGGAGCTGGCCGTTCGCATCCACGGCCAGCGCTTCGCCGTAATGTTCATGCACCCGCATTGCCTTTTCACTGGTGCTCATGGCGGTAAATTCCGCTTCGCTCATGGTAGTGAAAGGGCTGTCAGCCGGAGGCCGGATGGCGTCATAAATGGCTTTCCGCGTGGCCTCTTCACCTTTCTGCATAAACGCATCATTCCAGTCACCGAACACCGGCGGCAGGGCGACAATGCCCTCGCAGGCGTCTGCGGCCGCAGCGGCTTTACTCTGGCCGTTGCCGTTAAGGTCACGGTCGGCGGCGAGGACAATCTGACAGGCCGGGTGTTTCTGACGGGCAAGGCTCGCCAGAGAAAGTAGGTTCACGGAGGACAGCGCCACCATGACGGTTTCCCCGGTCAGGTGATGTACGGTGAGCGCGGTCGCATAGCCCTCCGCAACCCACAGGCGTTTTCCCGCCTGTTTTTCCCTTCGATGGTGTGACACGCTCCTTTTACCGCCCCGCCTTTCAGGGTGCGTTTGAGACCGTCAGAATTAATAAGCTGAACGTTAACCAGCGCCCCGGCATTGTCATACAGCGGGACAACCATATCACCGGCGCGGAACGTCACGCCGCCGGTTTTGTGTGTGGCCGTCAGCATGACACACTCATGACTGGGGAATCCCTTGCGGGTGAGGTAGGCGTTGCCGCTGGCCGGTCGGGTTTTCTCCATGAGCTTTACGGCCAGCGCGGCCGCCGCTTTGCGGTCAGCCTCCGTTTCTGCTTCTGCGGCCGCAATCACTTCCAGGGCAACCGGCGGCAGGTTGCCGGTCACGGCATCCACCTTTCCGGCGGCCTCGGAGGCCGACACGCCAAATACCTTCTCAACCAGCTTAAGCCCGTCACCCGCGCCGCACTGGTTGCAGAACCACGTCCCGCGTCCCTCTTTATCGTCAAAGCGGAAACGGTCAGAGCCGCCGCACACCGGACAGGCCTGATGGCGGTTTTTAATCACCTTCACACCCAGCGCCGGGAGAATACGCGACCAGTGGCCGCAGGCTTGTTTTACCGTTTCCGTTACGTTCATTTTCATGTTTATTTTCTCCCTCAGTGCAGTACCGGTGCGGTGATATGACGGGCGCAAAGCTCATCCATCACGGTCAGCCCGAGAAAGGACAGCGACGGTGCGGCCTTAAGTGGCCCGGCTTCTATTAAATCTTCCAGCAGTGCACAGGCAATCTGGCGGCCTTTTTCCTCTCCGTGCTGGCGCAGGTAGAAGCCCTCCAGCTCGGCGGCAATGGCGCTTTCCAGCGCGTCGAGGGTGAGGTGCGGATAGCGGTGCTGGCGTTCGCACAGGGTCAGCCAGGCACAGGCCACGGCGCGACGATACAGCGCGGCGCGTAATACGGGCGGTAATGGATTTTTCATACGTTGCCCTCCCCGGTCAGCCAGCGCTGATTGCAGCGCTCTACCACGCCGTCAAGCTGGGCGGTCATGAGGTAAATCACCGAGGTGAGCTGTGACTGCTGCACCGGGTCGCGACGAACGGTGGCGCAGTCCTGCACCTGCATCAGCTCATTGACGAGCTGGCCGACGTTGCGCATATGCTCCAGACATTCGAGGTCACGGGCGGTAATGGTGGTGTGTCTCATGCGCGCACCTCCGCAACCGGCAGACGACCAGCGAACGAGAGGACGTAATCGCGAACGAGGGAAAGACGTGCGGCCTGTTCATCACCGGCAACGGTGCGAAGCATACAGATACGGGGTTTACGGTCTGCGCGACGAACAGCGGCAAACACAAAGACAAACTGCGGGTATGACGGGGTGAGGATCGTAGCCATAAGGGCAACCTCCGTTAGATAGCAGGTTATGCTACCACCGGAGTTTCCACGCTCAGTGGTGGTAGCCCAGACGGGGGTGGAAATACCGGCTCTAACGGATACCGGCCCGACCGAAGTCGGCCCCGCCTGAGCCACCATTACTCGATAGCTGCAAAGGTCATGAAACCATTGCGCAAGTAACAGGTGCACGAGGGCATAGACACAAAAAAAGACGCATGGCGCGTCAGGTGTCGCCGTTAGATTACTCGGGTTTCCACGCCCGGCTGCCGATTTTGCGACAGCGGGAAAACTATACCTGGAAACGATAAAAAGAAGCAAGCCAGAAAAAGGGGCTGTTTGCTGAATGGTCATCATCATGCGTCATAACCCCGGTTGCGATGCGGTCAGTCATCCATGCCGTGATTTCAGACTGCGCCCACGCCACGTTTTTTCCGCCGAGGGAGATTTGTTTCGGGAAGGCTTCCCGGCTGATGAGGTCGTAAATGGTCGAGCGGGACAGACCGCACAGATGCATCACTTCGGGCAGACGAATAAAACGCTCATGAACGGTATCAGAAACCGGCATCAGCGGCGCGGCAGGGGCAGAAGACGGGGAAGAAAAAGCGGTGTGCATCGGGCTACCTCACAAAGTCCATACAGTGCCGGTCGTGTCCGTCCGGCTTCGGGTAGCTCTCTATTTTGTGAATATTTTTACGCAGGGCAACAAGTCATTTTGTAGTACTCCACCACACAACAGAGCGATTTTTATACAGTGGCAAACGTTGGCCGTTTTTTGGCAAACGTTGGCAAACCGGTGGCCCATTGCTGATTACTTTTGTTTATATATTTCTTTTTTTAATCGCTAAAAAATCTAAGAAGCTGGCTGGCTGAACAAAGTGAAGGGTGAACAGTGGTGAACAGACGGTGAACACTCAGACCTTCAACTATTCACCCTTTAACTCACTGTATTACTTATCTTTTTATTTAAGGTGAACAGTGGTGAATAGTTATTAGTAAAAAAACAAACGGTGAGTCAGGTTTTCCTGAGACCTTTCTGTGGCCAGCCGGTTTTTAAGGTCTGTTTGTGCCAGCACTCTGACAACGGCAATGAATCGTGTTGTTGTGCAGGAGGCGTCAGAATCATTTCAGGTTGAACACACGGAGAGCCTGAACATGAAACCCGAACTCATTATCAAATCCATGCAGACCGTTATCAGTAAACAGGATGAAGGCGCGGAACAACGCATTGCCGGTGCGCTGGTCGCACTTAACGAAGCAAAAGACGCACACACGGCCAGCATGGGTAAACTCAGCGACATTGAGGCTTCCATTCAGCGTTGTGAGCAGGAACGACAGACCGCCCTCAGTGAAAGTGCACAGGCCGAACAGGACTGGCGCAGCCGCTTTCGAACTCTGCGCGGCAACCTCACTCCTGAACTGAAAGCTGAACACAGTAAACGTATCGCCAGCCGCGAACTGGCTGATGAGTTCACCGGTCTGATTACCGAGCTGGAGAAAGACAAAAGCCTCGCCATGCTTGGTGCATGCTCCTCCGGTACGGCTTATATCAGCGCCCATGAAAAAGCGTTCACTACCTACGCCAACAGCGAGTGGAAGAAGGCGTTAGCCGGTATCAGCCCCGCACTGTTACGTGCCTTTCTGTTGCGTATTCGGTCGCTGGAAATGAGCGGAGAAACCTCGCTGCGTGCGACCGTGACCCGTGAGCTGGGTGATGCCCTGAATATGCAGTCAGCCCTGTATCATTTTGATATGGAGCAGGAGCCGGTTCTGTCCGTAACGGGCATGAATCGCCCGGTCATAACCGGGGTTGATATGGCGCTGTTAAGAAGCCCGGCCAGACGGATGAAGCTTGCCGCTGAACTGGCCGCAAAAGACCACGAACAGGCAGAGGGCTGAATTATGTTTCACTGTCCGTTCTGCAAAAAGACCGCGCACGTCCGTACCAGCCGGTATCTGTCGGAAAACGTCAAACAGCGTTATCACCAGTGTACCAATATCGAATGTTCGGCCACTTTCCGCACCATTGAGTCGGTTGACGGTGTGATACGTGCTGCACCGGAGAAACCCGACCCCGCGCCGGTGACGCCACCGCCGCCGCGTAAAGTACAGGGCTGCTACAGCTCGCCGTTTCGGCATTAATCAGGAGAGAGACTCGTGACCACTGTGACCATACAGCAGGCCTTTGAGGCCTGTCAGACGAACAAAAATACCTGGCTGAAACGTAAAGCCGAACTGGCAGACCTTGAACGGGAATACCGTGAACAGCTCCTTGCCGGTGACGAACAAATCCCGCGCAGAATGCAGGATTTGCGCGACAATATCGACGTGAAAAAGTGGGAGATTAATCAGGCCGCCGGTCGCTATATCCGCTCACATGAGGAGGTACAGCACATCAGCATCCGCAACCGGCTCCATGACTTTATGCAGCAGCACGGCGCGGAGCTGGCCGCCACGCTGGCGCCTGAGCTGATGGGATATCACGAACAAATTCCCGCAGTAAAACAGAGCGCCATGCAGCACTCGGTTGATTATCTGCGTGAAGCCCTGTCGGTGTGGCTGGCCGCAGGTGAAAAAATTAATTATTCCGTGCAGGACAACGATATGTTAACGACCATCGGATTCAGGCCTGATGCGGCTTCGCGGGATGATAATCGCGAGAAATTCACTCCGGCACAGAACCTGATTTACACCCGCCGACGTGCAGAACTGGCCACACGGTAGTACGCGAAAAAATCCCCCGAAAATTCCGCTATTTTTCCTGAAAAAAGCCATGCATCCATAAGGTGCATGGTTTTGCATGCAAATCCCCGTATTTTTTATCCCACGCAACACCAGTGCTGGTGCGGCCTGAGGACGTTCATGCACCTGCATTAAAAGCGACCTCTTAAGCGGGCAGGCGTGGCGGGGAGAGCATTGCGCGCGAGCTCTTTCGTATTAATTGACAATTGGTTAGCTCATTGCGAAAGTAAACTCCCCCACAATAAAACGGAATTACTATGTTTACAGAACGACTTGCTCGCTGGTTAGCTCGTTCTTCGGCCAAAAGCGGCATTAACCGGCCAGAAGACCTCAACGCTGTCCTTAGCACGGATATAGGACTGGTTAGAGCTGAGAATCAGGATCTAATAGCCGCGATTAGAGTTAACACTCCGTCAAACGTTGGCAATCCTTTTTTTGCAATGGCGTTATTAGATGGCATGGGTGGAATGCAAGATGGAAAGCAATGCGCAACAATTGCTTTATCAACTTTATTCTATTCTTTGATTAAGTTTAGAAGTGATCCTCCCGAGTCTCGGTTATTAAAAGCGACTTTAGAAGCAAACTCCGTTGTATATGACTATGCAAAAGGACATGGCGGTTCAACATTATCCGCTGTAATTATTGAAAATGGGTCTGCTCCTGTAATTGTCAACGTTGGCGACAGTCGAATATATAGCTTTTCTCTGGACTGTGGACTTACAGCAATTAGCAGTGATGACTCTCTAGAAGCATTGGGTGGCAGAGGGCGCGGATTACTCCAGTTTATAGGAATGGGGGAATCTATAAAGCCTCATATCAATATCTTAGATAAAAATCATAAAAATATAATATTGACATCCGATGGAACTCATTTCATTTCTCATTCAGCATTCGAAGAGTTATTAAGTCATTCATCTGATTTTTCTACATCAGCGCAGAGAATAGCTCAATATGTTCAATGGTGCGGTGCGAAAGATAACGCTTCATTTGGAATTATTAATTGCAATGATATAGAAAACAGCCTCAACTCCCATAAAGATATTGGTGTAGAGTTATGGGACCCTCATGGGAATCTACATATCATGTGGATGAAAAATTATCCTGCAGCGCAGAATTACTTCTCTCAAAATATAGTGGATGATCAAGATAAAGAACCTTCACCTATTATAGACGATGATGGTTTTGAAAATAAAAAAACACTAAACAATCCTTCAACAAAAAATCTAGAATTAGATTCTGAAACACCACAAAGAGAGCTATTCTCAAACGAATCCCCAGAAAAATCTCAAGATCCATCCATTACAAGCAAAGCAATCAAACAAAGAAAAAACAAAGATAAAAAGAAAGCTATTGAAAAGATCAAAAAAGACCAATCTGTAATGATAAATATCAAGGATGAGGAAAACAAAAATGAAGATTAATCACGTCCTACCAGAAAGATATTCATTAAAGAGCACTGAACTCGGTGGTGGCATGGGGGACATTTTAATATGTAAGGATAATCATTTAGATAGAGATGTAATTGTAAAGTTGTTAAAGGATGGAGAAGAAGAGAGACGTTTACTAGATGAACAGAAAGCGCTACTCAAACTTCGTTCTAAACATGTAGTACAACTTTATGATTTAATTGACATAACAGTCTCCGAAAAAACTAAAAAAGGATTAGTTCTGGAGTATATTAACGGAGTGGATTTAAATTATAACCCGTCAGAAAGTCACCCCGAAAAACTAAAGAAATTATGGCAGATAGCATGCGGGTTAAGTGACATCCACTCTGCTAAAGTAATTCACAGAGATATAAAGCCCAATAATATTAGAGTAGACGAGAATAAAATTGTTAAAATATTAGATTTTGGTTTAGCAAGGACCTCAGGCACAGAAGCATTCACTCATTCTGTTATTGGAACCTTAGGATATATGGCTCCTGAACTATGGAAGAGAAAAAACATTAGTTTCGATCAAAAAATTGATGTTTATGCATATGGTGTCCTCGTTTTAGATTTATTCGGCATAGAAAAACCAGATGAATTATACGAACATCCCCCGGCCGCGATAACCAATATACCTGAATTAGGAAAGATACTTCCAAAGGACTTAGCCAGAACTTTCATTAGTTGCTTAAGCCATGACAAATATGCTCGACCGGCAATGTCTTCGGTTAGAGATCAAATAGCTAAATACCTATTAAAAGATAGACACCGTGCCCTCTTCGTCCTGAATGGAAAGAAATATGAAATAAATGCTAAAAATAAAAGTGTTACGATCACTTGGGGTACTAGTGGAAGTATGGAAATAGTATATGATGGTTTCGACTTTAAAGTAGGTAATTTTTCAGGAAGTGCGACAATTAATAACCAACAAGTGATAACAAATAAAGTATTTCCTAGCTGCAGTGTAATTACTCTTATAAATGAAAAATCTAGAAGCTTTGTCACCTTTGATATATCTAGACCGGAGGTAATATCATGATTGAAGTCGGAAGAATCATTGCAGAACGCTATAAGATTTTATCTTATGTTGGTAAAGGTGGGATGCAAGACGTATATAAAGTTTTAGATCTAAAGCTGGATTTAGATTTAGCTTTAAAGACTCCACTTCCTGGTTTGGAAAGCAAAAGATTTCTTAAAAGTGCCAAAATCGCTGCAAAAATAAACCATCACAATATAGCAAAAACCTTTGATTATGTTGAAGATAATGGCAATATATTTTTAGCGGAAGAATTTGTTGAAGGTGAAAACCTTGAGGAAAAATTGCGCCACTTTGATTTTTTAGACCCACATTATGGCGCTTGTATACTACATAACCTTGCTAAAGGAATAATGGCATCTCATAAAGCAGATGTTATTCATAGAGATTTAAAACCGAGTAATGTAATGGTGTCTGGCGGAGTACAAATTTCGAATCTAAAAATTACAGATTTTGGAATAGCTACGCTAACACAAGAACTTTTTGATGAAGCTGCTGCCAGTGGTGACCTAACAAGATCGACCTCTGGTACGATAAAAGGTGCTTTACCCTTCATGTCTCCTGAATTAATGTTTGGTAAAAAGGGTAAACCTATAGAAGCATCAACTGATATTTGGCCATTAGGTGCAATGATGTTTAAATTATTAACAGGAGACTATCCATTTGGCGTTTATTTAGATGCTGCTGTTAATGTTAAAACAAAAAATAGAATGGAATGGCCAACCTTTATGACTGCCAATCCACAATATCAAAGTTTATCACAAGATCTACAAAAAATTGTAGATAAGTGCTTAAGTTATGACTCGGACAAGAGGCCTACAGCTGAAACGCTTGTTAAGGCATGTGAAACCCTTTGTTATTTATCCGAAGAACGTCATGTCGGTCGCGTCAATAATCTTATTCAAGGAGGGATAAGTGGATTTATTGATGGGACACCTTCTAACTCCTTTTTTAGTATGGAAAGTGTATACGGTTCGAGGTACCCAAACACCTCAACAAGAAATACTGTTTGTTATTCCACTTTTGATGGACACCCATGGCCTAGAGCACACCCTGTAATTCTTTGGAAAGATTGAATTAATAGGCACAAGTAATTGTGCCTATTTTAATCCATTAAATTATCATCTATAAATATCATTCATTTTATGTTGCAGACTCTTGCATATTCATAAGGTGTAATATGCTCATACTGAATAATATCGAGATAATCAGCCCACCACTGCACCATCAAACGACGCTCATCCAAATGCTCTGAAGTGTGAATATAGGCAGCACGCACATTGTTACGCTCAGAATGGCTTAACTGACGCTCTATCGCGTCATCGCTCCATAATCCTGACTCACCCAAAGCACCACGCGCCATCGTCCGAAACCCATGCCCGCAGACCTCGGTTTTTGTGTCATAACCCATCGCACGCAATGCGCTATTTACCGTGTTTTCGCTCATAACCTTAGTTGCGTCGTGATCCCCCGGAAACAACAGCTCTTTATCACCACTAATCTGCTTGAGCTGCTCTAACAAAACCATCGCCTGCCGACTGAGAGGAACGATATGCTCCTCTTTCATCTTCATGCCACGGTACGAATAACGCACACCCTTAATTTCTTCTCGTTTTGCCGGTACGCGCCAAAGGGATTTATCGAAGTCGAACTCGTCCCAACGCGCGAAACGTAACTCGCTGGAACGTACAAAAGTTAGTAAGGAAAGCTCGACAGCAATCCGTGTCATTACACGGCCACGATATGCAGCAAGGCGAGCAAGAAACTCAGGGAAACGGCTAGAAGGTAAGGCTGGATAGTGTCGTGCTTTGGTAGTCGATAACGCACCGGCCATGTCACTGGCTGGATTAGAGTCGATGTAATCGTTCTGTACGGCATAACGCATAATAGCCGTGACGCGCTGTTGCAGGCGCTGAGCGACGTCGTGTTTACCACTGGCATCAACTTTTTTGATCGGGGCTAACAGGTGACTGGTTTTGAGCTGGCGAATGTCGGACGAACCGATATGAGGGAAAATATAAAGTTCAAGATAGCGAAGAACGCGCGATCGATGGTCTTCGCTCCAGCGCTTGTTACTGGCATGCCATTCACGAGCGATAGTTTCGAAAGTATACGCCCCCGAGTTCTCGGCCTGAGCCTCTTTCTGTTCGGTTTTTGGATCAATGCCCTGCACTAGCAACTTTTTGGCTTCATCGCGCTTTGCTCTTGCCTGAGCAAGTGTCACAGTAGGCCAAACACCAAAAGCGAGGCGATCCTCTTTTTTGTCAGAGGGGCGTCTGTATTTCATGCGCCAGTATTTGGATCCCTTGGCCGAAACCTCAAGGTACAAACCGCCGCCATCGGCCATTTTGTAGGTTTTGTCTTTTGGCTTTGCGGTCTCGACCTGTCTGGCGTTGAGCTTCATTTGGGGGCACATTTCTAATCGAAGTTAAGATGCCCCCAATTATGCCCCCAATGACTTCCGGATTTCAACGGACAACCTCGGACGACTCAGGACGTAAAAATCGCTTCAATCATTGATTTTTAAGGGATAATTGGACTTTCTCGGATGGTCTTGGAAGTACTAATGGTGCCGAAGGCCGGACTCGAACCGGCACGTATTTCTACGGTTGATTTTGAATCAACTGCGTCTACCGATTTCGCCACTTCGGCACTGAAGAGGTATGCGGAAAACGTTGTGGATTATACCTGTCATACGCCGCCATGCAAGCACGAGCATACACCTGTATCGCTAAGTGCTGAAAATTTCAGCAGCGTTGAGGATTAAATAGAATAATCAGGCTACTTCCCGCCTTCTCCAGCAGATTAACGCCGGGCGTCCCTTGCCTCCATGCTCTACACTTTTCAGTTCAACACCACATTAAGGGAAGCACAATGACGATAATAAAAAGCTACGCCGCCAAAGAGGCGGGCGGCGAGCTCGAACTCTATGAATATGACGCGGGAGAACTCCAACCGGAAGATGTCGAGGTACGGGTCGACTACTGCGGGATCTGCCATTCCGATCTGTCGATGATCGACAATGAATGGGGGTTCTCTCAATACCCTCTGGTTGCCGGACACGAGGTCATCGGTCGGGTGGCCGCACTCGGTAGCGCGGCACAGGATAAGGGACTAAAAGTCGGCCAGCGCGTTGGAATCGGCTGGACGGCGCGCAGCTGCGGACACTGCGATGCCTGTATCAGCGGCAATCAAATTAACTGCCTGGAAGGGGCAGTGCCCACTATCCTCAATCGTGGCGGTTTTGGCGCGATGCTGGGAAGATTAATTTCCGATACCGGCGCCGCGCAGCGCATTGCGACGACGCTCATTAATACGTTCGGCAAAAAACGCGTGCAATGGGCGCTGGTGATCACCGGGCTTATCGTCGGCCTGGCAATGTTTTTTGAAGTCGGATTCGTACTGCTGTTGCCGCTCGTTTTTACAATTGTGGCCTCATCGGGACTGCCATTGCTGTATGTCGGGGTTCCAATGGTCGCCGCCTTATCCGTTACGCACTGCTTCCTGCCGCCGCATCCCGGCCCTACCGCTATTGCGACAATTTTTGAGGCAAATCTCGGTACGACCCTGCTGTATGGGTTAATCATTACCATACCGACCGTGATTGTTGCCGGCCCTCTGTTTTCAAAATTGCTGGCGCGATTTGAAAAAGCGCCGCCTGAAGGATTATTTAATCCTCATCTATTCAGTGAAGAGGAGATGCCGTCATTCTGGAACAGTATTTTTGCCGCCGTGATCCCGGTCATTCTGATGGCCATCGCAGCGGTATGTGAAATCACGCTGCCAAAAACGAATGCCGTGCGGGTTTTCTTCGAATTTATCGGTAATCCAGCAGTGGCGTTGTTTATTGCCATTATCATCGCCATTTTTACGCTGGGGCGACGCAATGGACGTACGGTTGAGCAGGTGATGGATATCGTCGGCGAGTCCATTGGCGCTATTGCGATGATTGTTTTTATCATCGCGGGCGGCGGCGCGTTTAAGCAAGTGCTGGTGGATAGCGGCGTGGGTCAATATATCTCGCAATTAATGACCGGCACCTCGCTATCTCCGTTATTAATGTGCTGGACGGTAGCCGCCGTGCTGCGTATTGCGTTAGGTTCCGCGACCGTGGCCGCGATAACCACAGCGGGCGTCGTATTGCCGATTATTAACGTAACCCACGCCGATCCGGCGTTAATGGTACTGGCGACAGGCGCGGGAAGCGTTATTGCATCACATGTTAACGATCCCGGTTTTTGGCTGTTTAAAGGGTATTTTAATCTTAGCGTCGGGGAAACCCTACGCACCTGGACCGTTATGGAAACATTGATTTCTGTCATGGGGTTGCTGGGCGTACTGGCGCTGAATGCGGTTCTGCATTAATTCATCATCCGCAGCCCAATTAACCATGGGGGCGACGTTCCCGCCCCCGGTACTGGAGAAAACATGAGGAATCACAGAATTTCTTTGCAGGATATCGCTACGCTTGCTGGCGTGACAAAAATGACGGTGAGCCGTTACATCCGCTCGCCGAAAAAAGTCGCCAGGGAAACCGGCGAGCGTATTGCGCAGATCATGGAGGAAATTAACTACATACCAAATCGCGCGCCTGCTATGCTGTTAAACGCGCAAAGTTACACTCTGGGCGTGCTGATCCCCTCTTTTCAGAATCAGTTGTTTGCCGACATTCTCGCCGGGATTGAATCCGTAACGTCGGGTCATAACTACCAAACTCTCATTGCGAATTACAATTACAATCGCGATTCGGAAGAAGAGTCCGTTATCAATTTACTGTCTTACAATATCGACGGCATTATTCTTTCAGAAAAATATCATACCCTCAGAACCGTCAAATTCCTGCGCTCAGCTACCCTTCCGATTGTAGAACTCATGGATATCCAGGGCGATCGCTTAGATATGGAGGTGGGGTTTGATAACCGTCAGGCCGCCTTTGATATGGTCAGCACCATGCTGGATAAACGCCAGCGGCGGAAAATTCTCTATCTGGGTTCAAAAGACGATATCCGTGATGAGCAGCGTTATCACGGCTACTGCGATGCGATGACGCGCCGGGGGCTGGCGCCGTTGCGCATCAATCCCCGCGCTATCTCCTCTATCCATCTGGGGATACAGCTAATGCGTGATGCGCTTACTGCGCACCCGGACGTGGATGGCGTCTTTTGTACAAATGACGATATCGCAATGGGCGCTCTACTGTGGTGCCGCGAGCGTCAACTGGCCGTACCGGAGCAGATCTCCATCGCCGGCTTCCACGGTCTGGAGATGGGCAGGCAAATGATACCGAGCCTCGCCAGCGTAATTACCCCTCGTTTTGAGATCGGGCGCAGAGCCGCGCAGATGTTGCTCAACAAAATTAAAAATAACGATCTCAACCATAATACGATTGATTTGGGTTATCAGATTTATCACGGCAACACATTATAACTTTTTGAACTACTGCGCTTATGCTCTTTCCCGCAGCTTGCCTGTGCTTAACGCGTAGCCAAAAGCGCCACGCGTCAGGTTACGCGCTACATCATTCGAGGAATACCAAGCTGTCTGCCGGATGGCGGCGCTAACGCCTTATCCGGCCTACGGGTCCGGAGTAGGCCTGAAAAGCACAGCGCCATCAGGCCTACGATTACTGTGATTACGACTTACGCAGCATTAGCCACAGGCTAATCAGGAAGAAAGACGCGCTCGGCAGCAGAGCGCCGACAATCGGCGGAATGCCGTATACCAGCGTCAGCGGGCCAAAAATCTGGTCGAGGACGTAAAAGACGAAGCCGAAGCTAATCCCCGTCACCACACGCACGCCCATCGGCACACTACGTAGCGGCCCGAAAATAAACGACAGCGCCATCAGCATCATCACCGCCACGGAGAGCGGCTGGAAGATTTTACTCCACATATTGAACTGATAACGTCCAGCGTCCTGTCCGCTCGACTTCAGATATTTAACGTAGTTATGCAGACCGCTGATGG
The DNA here is from genome assembly GCF_039650795.1 of Salmonella sp. K21076. NCBI lineage: Bacteria > Pseudomonadati > Pseudomonadota > Gammaproteobacteria > Enterobacterales > Enterobacteriaceae > Salmonella > Salmonella sp. K21076. The sequence continues at coordinate 193,772 of NZ_JBCLYA010000050.1, read as the reverse complement.
AAAGCGCATCCGGGTCCAGCGCCACCACGCCTAACTTATCCGGCGTCAGATTCGTTTTCCAGGTGCCGCTCACCGTCTGCGAACCGGTGATCTGTTTCGGGTTTTGCAGATCGGACTCATCCACCTGCGACAAACGCCAGACCTTATGCTCCGGGTCGAATTTTGCCGAAGCGGCGTAACGCACCGACTGCAAACGACGCTGATCGTTGAAAGCGTAAATACTAATGCCGGCCAGCTCCTCGTCGCCCTTCACCCGTTCAATATAGACAAAGTTATTCCCGTCTTTCGCCCACAGACCTTGCTGGGTGGAAAGCAGCGAGCCGCCATACATCGCCTGCGCACGATAGTTACGCGCCATCTGCTCGCCCTGCGGGGCGACCCATTCGCCGATCGCCATGGTTAACAGCACCAGGGGGATAGCCGTTTTCATCACCGACAGCGCCACCTGCATACGGGTGAAACCCGATGCCTGCATCACCACCAGTTCGCTACGCTGCGCCAGCATCCCCAGCCCCAGCAGCGCGCCAAGCAGCGCCGCCATAGGAAAGAAGATCTGGATATCCTTAGGTACGCTGAGCAGGGTGTACATACCCGCGCCCAGCGCGTCGTAGTTACCCTGCCCCGCTTTTTTCAGCTGATCGACAAACTTGATGATCCCGGAGAGCGACACCAGCATGAACAACGTCATCATGATGGTGGTAAAAATGGTTTTACCGATATAGCGGTCAAGCACACCAAATGGCTGCATTATACCGCTCCTTTACGCAGAAAACGGGCACGCAGGCGGCGAACCGGCACCGTATCCCACAGGTTTAAACCAATCGCCAACGCCAGATAGATCAGGTTGACCGCCCACATCCAGATAACCGGGTCCAGTTTGCCTTTACCGCCATTCGATTTAATGGAGGTCTGGATCAGGAAGAACAGCAGATAAAGCAGCATAGCGGGCAACATAGACAAGACGCGCCCCTGACGTGGATTCACCACGCTGAGCGGCACGACCATCAGCGCCATCATAAATACGGTAAAGACTAACGTGATACGCCAGTGCAGCTCGGCGCGAGCGCGATCGTTGTCGGTATTCCACAGCGTGCGCATGTCCATCTGGTCGGTATCGTTCGGGTCCAGCGCCACGGCCTGATGACCAATAATCGCCTGATAGTTCTGGAAGTCGGTGATGCGAAAATCGCGTAGCAACGCCGTCCCTTCAAAACGCGTCCCTTTGTTTAAGGTGACAACCTGGGAACCATCGCGCAACTGAGTAAGGTGTCCGGAATCGGCCACTACCACAGAAGGACGAGCATTGCCCTTAGGACGAATTTGCGCCAGGAAAACATCGTGGAAGTCGCTGCCGTCAACGCTTTCGATAAACAGCACCGAGCTGCCGTTGGTCGCCTGCTGGAATTGCCCCTGCGCCAACGCCGCCATACCGGGGTTCGCTTTCGCCTCCGCCAGCACTTCATCCTGGTGTTTTGACGACCAGGGGCCGGCCCACATCACGTTAACCGCCGCAAGGATACCGGTAAATAACGCCAGTACCATGGCGGCCTTTACCAGCACGGCTTTGCTCAACCCACAGGCGTGCATGACCGTAATTTCACTTTCGGTATACAGTTTGCCCAGCGTCATCAGCAGCCCCAGGAACAGGCTTAAAGGCAGGATGAGCTGCGCCATTTCCGGTACGCCCAGCCCCAGAAGCGAGAGCACCAGATTTGCGGGAATATCGCCGTCAACCGCCGCGCCGAGAATCCTCACTAACTTTTGACAAAAGAAGATCAAAAGTAAGATGAAGAGTATCGCCAGCTGGCTTTTGAGCGTCTCCCGCACCAGATATCTTATGATTATCACTTTAAATACGCCCGTAAAAAACCATTTTTTTGCTGGAATTTAGCTTGTTTCATGGCTTAAACGTCATTTATTCTCTTGAGTCGTCGAAATCATCGCTAAGATCATTATACTCAGCGGATTCACCTCTCAGAACTTGTTCTGACGTGCCAATGCCGTAATAACGTTAAGATTAACACGAAGTCACCGCAACAGCGGATATGAGTTACGAAAGCTTTCAATTTCTATACTCTAATGGATTTCGAGTTGCAGGCAGGCGGCAGGACTGTGGAGCCCCGGAGCTTACATCAGGTAAGCGACAGGGGTGAGCAGGCGCAGCCAACGCATCTGCAACTTGAAAGACGACGAGTATAGCTGTAGCCACCACTGTTGTCTTTAAGATTCAGGAGCATAGTGCATGGAGTTCAGTGTAAAAAGCGGTAGCCCGGAGAAACAGCGGAGTGCCTGCATTGTCGTGGGCGTCTTTGAACCGCGTCGCCTTTCTCCGATTGCAGAACAGCTCGACAAAATTAGCGACGGATACATCAGCGCATTGCTGCGTCGCGGCGAACTGGAAGGAAAACCGGGGCAGACTCTGTTGCTGCACCATGTTCCTAACGTTCTTTCCGAGCGAATCCTCCTCATTGGTTGCGGCAAAGAGCGCGAGCTTGATGAACGTCAGTATAAGCAGGTTATTCAGAAAACGATAAATACTCTGAATGATACTGGTTCGATGGAAGCCGTCTGTTTCCTGACCGAACTGCACGTTAAAGGCCGCAACAACTACTGGAAAGTGCGTCAGGCCGTCGAAACGGCCAAAGAGACGCTTTATAGCTTTGATCAACTCAAGACCAACAAGAGCGAGCCGCGCCGCCCGCTACGTAAGATGGTCTTTAATGTGCCGACCCGCCGTGAGCTCACCAGCGGCGAACGCGCCATTCAGCACGGTCTGGCCATCGCCGCCGGGATTAAGGCTGCGAAAGATCTCGGCAACATGCCGCCCAATATCTGTAACGCCGCCTACCTGGCGTCACAGGCGCGCCAGTTGGCCGACAGCTACAGCAAAAATGTCATCACCCGCGTGATCGGCGAACAGCAAATGCGCGAACTGGGTATGAACGCTTATCTGGCGGTCGGCCACGGTTCGCAGAATGAATCGCTGATGTCGGTGATTGAGTACAAGGGCAATCCGTCCGAAGACGCGCGCCCGATCGTGCTGGTAGGTAAAGGCCTGACCTTCGACTCCGGCGGCATCTCCATCAAGCCATCTGAAGGGATGGACGAGATGAAGTACGACATGTGCGGCGCGGCGGCGGTTTACGGCGTGATGCGTATGGTCGCCGAGCTTAAGCTTCCGATTAACGTTATCGGCGTACTGGCGGGCTGTGAAAACATGCCGGGCGGACGCGCTTATCGCCCTGGCGACGTGCTGACCACTATGTCTGATCAAACCGTTGAAGTCCTGAACACCGACGCCGAAGGCCGTCTGGTTTTGTGCGACGTGCTGACCTACGTTGAGCGCTTCGAACCGGAAGCGGTCATTGACGTCGCGACGCTAACCGGCGCCTGCGTGATTGCGCTGGGCCATCACATTACCGGTCTGATGTCGAACCATAACCCGCTGGCGCATGAACTGATCGGCGCGTCCGAGCAAGCGGGCGACCGCGCGTGGCGTCTGCCGCTGGGCGATGAGTTCCAGGAACAACTGGAGTCCAACTTTGCGGATATGGCGAACATTGGTGGTCGTCCTGGCGGCGCTATCACCGCGGGCTGCTTCCTGTCGCGCTTTACCCGTAAGTACAACTGGGCGCACCTGGATATCGCCGGTACCGCCTGGCGTTCCGGTAAAGCCAAAGGTGCCACCGGTCGTCCGGTAGCGCTGCTGTCGCAGTTCCTGCTCAATCGTGCGGGCTTTAACGGCGAAGAGTAAGTTTGAGATTACCCCGTAGGCCTGATAAGGCGCATTAGCGCCACCATCAGGCGTTTTGCCGGATGGCGCCACGCTTATCCGGCCTACGGGGTGCATCATGGCAACGCATTTAAATCCACCACAAGAAGCCTCATATATGAAGAATGCGACGTTCTATCTTCTGGACAATGACACCACCGTCAACGGTTTAAGCGCCGTTGAACAACTGGTGTGTGAAATTGCCGCAGAACGTTGGCGCGCTGGCAAGCGCGTGCTGATCGCCTGCGAAGATGAGAAGCAGGCCATTCGGCTGGATGAAGCGCTGTGGGCAAGACCGGCGGAAAGTTTTGTCCCGCACAATCTGGCAGGCGAAGGCCCACGCGGCGGCGCGCCGGTTGAAATCGCCTGGCCGCAAAAACGCAACAGCAGCCCGCGCGATATTTTAATCAGCCTGCGTACAAGCTTTGCAGATTTTGCCACCGCTTTCACAGAAGTGGTAGACTTCGTCCCTTACGAAGAAACTTTGAAACAACTGGCGCGCGAACGCTACAAAGCCTACCGCGTGGCTGGTTTTAACCTGAATACGGCAACCTGGAAATAATGGAAAAGACATATAACCCCCAAGATATCGAACAGCCGCTTTACGAGCACTGGGAAAAGCAGGGCTATTTCAAGCCTAACGGCGACGAAAGCAAAGAGTCCTTCTGCATCATGATCCCGCCGCCGAACGTCACCGGCAGTTTGCATATGGGACATGCTTTCCAGCAAACCATCATGGATACCATGATCCGTTACCAGCGTATGCAGGGTAAAAACACCCTGTGGCAGGTCGGCACCGACCACGCCGGGATCGCAACCCAGATGGTGGTTGAGCGCAAGATTGCCGCTGAAGAAGGTAAAACCCGTCACGACTACGGCCGCGATGCGTTTATCGACAAAATCTGGCAGTGGAAAGCGGAATCCGGCGGCACCATTACCCGTCAGATGCGCCGTCTCGGCAACTCCGTTGACTGGGAGCGCGAGCGCTTCACCATGGACGAAGGCCTTTCCAATGCCGTGAAAGAAGTCTTTGTCCGCCTGTACAAAGAAGACCTGATTTACCGTGGCAAACGCCTGGTGAACTGGGATCCGAAGCTGCGCACCGCCATCTCTGACCTGGAAGTGGAAAACCGCGAGTCCAAAGGCTCGATGTGGCACATCCGCTATCCGCTGGCCGACGGCGCGAAAACCGCAGACGGTAAAGATTACCTGGTCGTCGCCACCACCCGTCCGGAAACCGTACTGGGCGATACCGGCGTGGCCGTGAACCCGGAAGATCCGCGTTATAAGGATCTTATTGGCAAATTCGTTATTCTGCCGCTGGTTAACCGCCGCATTCCGATTGTGGGCGACGAACACGCCGATATGGAAAAAGGTACCGGCTGCGTGAAGATCACCCCGGCGCACGACTTTAACGACTATGAAGTCGGGAAACGTCACGCCCTGCCGATGATCAACATCCTGACCTTTGATGGCGACATTCGCGAAAGCGCGGAAGTGTTCGATACCAAAGGTGAAGAGTCTAACGTTTATTCCAGCGAGATTCCGGCTGAGTTCCAGAAGCTGGAACGCTTTGCTGCCCGTAAGGCCATCGTTGCTGCCGTTGACGCGCTGGGCCTGCTGGAAGAAATTAAACCGCACGATCTGACCGTCCCTTACGGCGACCGTGGCGGCGTAGTTATCGAACCGATGCTGACCGACCAGTGGTACGTCCGTGCAGACGTGCTGGCGAAACCGGCGGTGGAAGCGGTTGAAAACGGCGACATTCAGTTCGTGCCGAAGCAGTACGAAAACATGTACTTCTCCTGGATGCGCGATATTCAGGACTGGTGTATCTCTCGTCAGCTGTGGTGGGGTCACCGTATCCCGGCATGGTATGACAACGACGGCAACGTCTACGTTGGCCGTACCGAAGACGAAGTGCGTCAGGAAAATAACCTCGGTGCCGACGTTCAGCTTCGTCAGGACGAAGACGTTCTTGATACCTGGTTCTCCTCCGCGCTGTGGACCTTCTCCACCCTCGGCTGGCCAGAAAACACCGACGCCCTGCGTCAGTTCCATCCCACCAGCGTGATGGTGTCCGGCTTCGATATCATCTTCTTCTGGATTGCCCGCATGATCATGATGACCATGCACTTCATCAAAGATGAAAACGGCAAGCCGCAGGTGCCGTTCCATACTGTCTACATGACCGGTCTGATTCGCGACGACGAAGGCCAGAAGATGTCCAAATCCAAGGGTAACGTTATCGACCCGCTGGATATGGTGGACGGCATCTCCCTGCCGGAACTGCTGGAGAAACGCACCGGCAACATGATGCAGCCGCAGATGGCGGAGAAAATCCGCAAGCGTACCGAGAAGCAGTTCCCGAACGGCATCGAGCCGCACGGCACCGACGCCCTGCGCTTTACCCTGGCGGCGCTAGCCTCGACCGGCCGCGACATCAACTGGGATATGAAGCGTCTGGAAGGCTACCGTAACTTCTGTAACAAGCTGTGGAACGCCAGCCGCTTTGTGCTGATGAACACTGAAGAGCAGGATTGCGGCTTCAACGGCGGCGAAATGACCCTGTCGCTGGCGGACCGCTGGATCCTGGCGGAATTCAACCAGACCGTTAAAGCCTACCGCGAAGCACTGGATAACTTCCGCTTCGATATCGCCGCAGGCATCCTGTACGAGTTCACCTGGAACCAGTTCTGCGACTGGTATCTGGAGCTGACCAAACCGGTAATGACCGGGGGTTCCGAGTCTGAACTGCGTGGCACCCGCCATACGCTGGTCACCGTGCTGGAAGGTTTGCTGCGTCTGGCGCACCCGATCATTCCGTTCATCACCGAAACCATCTGGCAGCGCGTGAAGGTTATCTGTGGCATTACCGCCGATACCATTATGCTGCAGCCGTTCCCGGAATATAACGCCGCGCAGGTGGATGAAGCCGCGTTGGCCGATACCGAGTGGCTGAAGCAGGCGATCGTTGCCGTACGTAACATTCGTGCGGAAATGAACATCGCCCCGGGCAAACCGCTGGAACTGCTGCTGCGCGGCTGTAGTGAAGAAGCCGTTCGTCGTGTTAACGACAACCGTAGCTTCCTGCTGAACCTGGCGCGTCTGGAAAGCATCACCGTGCTGCCAGCCGATGACAAAGGTCCGGTTTCCATGACCAAAATCATCGACGGTGCCGAACTGCTAATCCCGATGGCGGGCCTCATCAACAAAGAAGATGAGCTGGCGCGTCTGGCGAAAGAAGTGGCGAAAATCGAAGGCGAGATTGCCCGTATCGAAGGCAAACTGTCCAACGAAGGTTTCGTTGCCCGCGCGCCGGAAGCGGTGATCGCCAAAGAGCGTGAGAAGCTGGACGGTTATGCAGAAGCCAAAGCGAAGCTGATTGAGCAGCAGGCGGTTATTAGCGCGCTGTAATCTGAAAGCCTGATGGCGCTTCGCTTACCAGGCCTACACGTTCGCTTATTGACATGGCGCGATCGGTAGGCCGGATAAGGCATTCACGCCACCATCCGACAACATGAATTATGGGCCGACGTAAACGTCGGCCTTTTTACATCAGATAAACGGGAAGTAAGGCATGATGCCACGAGAAATCCACATTAGCGGGCTGTTTTCCAGCGGCTTCTCATCATTGGTTAACTCAAGCGAATCCAGATCGCCCTGGACCTGTGTATTCTGCGCCAGCCAGCTCACCAGCCAAATTTTCAACCACGGATAAGCCAGCCCTAAGGTCACGCCGGAAATCACAAACACCACCAGTAACCGCCACAGCATACCGTGTGCAGTGACAGAGGAATGAAAACGAATCGAATCGTTCGCCAGTGACAAATTGTTTAAAAACAGGTTGCGTAACGCCACATATAAGTAACTGGTTACCACAATAATCGCGAGAAAATAGAGGAAATAACATGCCATTATCTGGCCATAATATTGCAGAATAAGCGCCCCTCCTGCCTGCGCATTCCCCATCATACTCAAAAGAATCATGTCGGTGAACACCGGCGCGATTAGATAACCAATCACGACAGCAAAAGGAAAAAGGGTCAACATTGCCAACACGCACCCTCTGATGCACGTTTTAACATTAACCTGAATCGAGAAACGATGAATGCCAAAGTTTGCGCCATTGCCAAACAAGGTCATCCATTTGCTGTAGGTAATACCGTTAATGACCCCTATCCCAATAATAGCCAGCAAACCGAGAAAAACGATATTGAACACTAAACCGCCGACGGCGATGGTTACCAGTGAGATAATATAAAGAACAATATAAAGCGCCACCATCAGGAGTACCGGAAGAGCGAACATGTACCACCAGGCGCGCCGCATGGAACACTGGAATCCAAAATGTACGCCATTAAGCGAAGTCATCATCGCCTGATACTGTAATCCTTTCACCGCCATAAAAGGAATAATCGCAATTAATAAGCCGAATAGCGTAAAACCGAGACCGGGATGACCGTGTTCAATAAAAGAGAGGCTAACAATATAAATAATAAAAACTAACAACACACTAATAAATAATGCGCCGCCCGTGGCTTTGTAAGCAAAAGGCTGATTGTTTAGCGTCATATTAGTATAAATATAACGTCGACATTTCACCATCGCCCACGGCGCATAGATTCCAAACGTGATACACGTCAACAAGAAATTCACAAGGCAAATAACAAAATACTTTCCGCCCTTGCCTGTAAACACCAACGTGTGATTATGGTTATCTTTACTACTGATAACGTTATTCATGAATCATATCCCTGAATTACAATCTATTAGAATTAATAATAAAAACCAGTAAATTGTTACTGATTTGACTACGATACTATTTTTGTTTAATTTTTCCGCCTTTTATTTTGTCTGATTCAGGATCTCCTTGCGCGTAACTCAAGACGGTGGTATTAAAGTAATCTATAAATAAATTTTAAAAATTGAGCCATATTATGAATAATGTCGCCTCGCCAACGCTCACGGTGCACCGAATCACTACCGCCGACAATGCCGCTATTGCCCGTGTCATCCGTCAGGTTTCAGCGGAATACGGACTTACCGCCGATAAAGGTTATACCGTTGCCGACCCCAATCTGGATGAACTGTATCAGGTTTATAGCCAACCGGGCGCGGCCTACTGGGTGGTAGAGCAAAACGGTTGTGTGGTGGGCGGCGGCGGCGTGGCGCCGTTATCCTGTAGCGAACCAGACATTTGTGAACTGCAAAAAATGTATTTTTTACCGGTAATTCGTGGTCAGGGGCTGGCGAAAAAGCTGGCGCTGATGGCGCTGGATCATGCCCGTGAACAGGGTTTTAAACGCTGCTATCTGGAAACAACGGCTTTTTTACGCGAGGCGATTGCGCTATACGAACGTTTAGGATTTGAACATATTAGCGAACCGCTCGGCTGCACCGGACATGTCGATTGCGAAGTGAGGATGTTAAAGGATCTCTGAAAACCAGGCGTTTATTTATCCTCGCCAGGTATTATTTTTGCTGATATAAGTAATCCCGGAAACATCCTGTTATCCGGGAATCACTTATTATTCAAGGAAGTTATAAATGAAACGCCTATTATCAGCAATTGTTTTCCCCGCTATGTTTATTAGTATCTCTAATGTATATGCATTAGATATACAGCCCGGCGAATGGAAAATGGAAAATATAGAAATGCGCACCATCAATCCAGATACAAAAGAAGTATTAATGGATGAAAAAAATTCGGGCATAGCGACGCTTATGTGTTATACCCCTAAAATGTCTGAAGATTCTAAAAAAATGGTGAAGGGTTTTTCTACCAGTGCAGGCGGTTGCACGACAACATTTGTAGAAAGTACGGATACCAAACTGATCAATGAGACTGTGTGTAATAATCCTGATGTCAAATCGCACTCTATTGTAGAAACGACGAAAATAAGCGATACAGAATTTGCGATGACCATGAAATCGGATGTCGATGCAGGAGGTAATAAAACAACCTCCATCAACAAAATTAAACAAACCTTTGTTGGCAAGACCTGCTCTGAAGCGTCAAAAGGCGTGAAACAGTAACTATTTCAACACAAAAACCCGTAGTGATTGATGCAATAATGGCATTGTTCACGGTCACCTTTCGGGAATATAACACTGAGTGAGTTCTTTTTGCCTGCCGCAGGGCAGGCTTTACTCAGGACAGAATATCATGAAAATGACTTTTCCTGCTCGCCAGCAGCTTGATGCCGGGCGGATGACCACCACAAATTTTGCAGACGGCGACAGCGTAAAAGATAAAAACGCTAATCTTTAATTTTACGCTTTATCCGGCGGCTGGCACGCCGCTATGAAAACGAAACTCGCGGTCTGGCGACAAGATAAGGTCAGCTTCCACGTCGCCAAAATAGCGCACGCGCGCAGAAATGTCCTCGGCGGAAATCTGCTGCGCCAGCGCCAGGTAATCCTGATAATGCCGCGCTTCGGAGCGCAGAAGCGAGAGATAAAACGTCTGTAAATCCTCATCCAGCCAGGGGGCCAGAGCGGCAAAACGTTCGCAGGAGCGGGCTTCGATATACGCCCCGCAAATCAGCTTATCAATTAAGGTGAGCGGTTCGTGCGTGCGTACCGCTTTCAACATTCCTTTTGCGTAGCGGCTGGCGGTGATTTTCACATAAGGAATGTTTCTGGCCTGCATGACCTCGCGTACCTGCCAAAAATGGTGCAACTCCTCTTTAATCAATAACACCATACGGTCGATAAGCTGACGACCCCAGGGGTCATCAGTTTGCGGCATGGCGCTTTTGCTAATCTGTTTATGCAGGGCAACAAAATCCGGCTCCGGCCCCTGACGAAACGCGAACGCCTCGTAAGGTTGCAGCCAGGCGAGCAGCGCGTCGGCGCCCGATTTATCGGCGACATATTTACGCACCAACAGCAACGCGGTTTGCGCAGCCTTCAGTTCGCAGATCAAGTGATCGGTAAGCAGAAGAGGAAGATTTTGCGGATCGCGGGCCTGGACAATCCACGCCTGCGGCGTCGGGCAATGCAGGAAATTAAGCACCGGAGAGAGTATTTGCGGGTAATTCATACGTAACCTGTAAAAAAATACGACAGCAGACGCTGCCGTACCGTCATACTATGCAGCTTTAGTGACGCACGCCGTCGTCATCTTCATCGACATAATCGTCGTCGTCACCCTCTTCGCCATTAGGGTCTTCGAAATAGGTTCCCCAGCCGTCGTATTCGACATCATATTTTTCCGCCAGGTTCATCAGTTGCTCAACCTGAGCGTCGATGAGTTCGGCGTTCAACGCGCACTCGCTGAGGATGTCGCAACAAATAACCGTATCGCCCTCTTCCACTTCCAGCTCTTCCGGCTCCGTCACTTCATAGCCGAGTTTAAAGGCTTCTACCGCGGCTTTTTCCAACGTTTCGAAATCGTCAGCGGAAAGGTGATGCTCGATAGTGTACAGCGCATCCGGATCGCTGCCGTCCTCAAGTAACTCTTCAATAATTAACCGCGTTTCTTCACGCTGCTCTTCCAGTAATTCCGGGTTTGCCATAGCTCGTTCCTCATAGATGTCCTGCCGATACTCTTATTGTCACATACCGCCGACGTTGCCTCCACCTTATCGAGAAAAGTTTTATCAAACAGGGTTGCAAATGAATAATCATCCATATAAAGTGAATTTTAATTCAATGAGAGGCCTAAGCCATGTGAGGGAAGTATGTCTACGTTTTACCAAAAACCTTTTTTAAAGTTACTTGATTTCACCGCCAGTGAACTCACTGCTCTGTTGCAGCTTGCTGCCAAACTGAAAGCCGATAAGAAAAACGGTAAAGAAGAACAAAAGCTGGTGGGTAAAAATATTGCGCTCATCTTCGAAAAAGACTCGACCCGGACACGATGCTCTTTCGAAGTTGCCGCATACGATCAGGGGGCGCGCGTGACGTACCTGGGTTCCAGCGGGAGCCAGATCGGTCATAAGGAGTCCATCAAAGATACTGCCCGCGTCCTGGGCCGGATGTTTGACGGTATTCAGTATCGAGGATATGGCCAGGAGATCGTCGAAACGCTGGCTGAATATTCCGGTGTGCCGGTATGGAACGGTTTAACCGATGAGTATCACCCAACGCAATTACTGGCGGATCTGCTCACCATGCAGGAACATCTGCCGGGTAAAGCCTTTAACGAGATGACGTTGGTCTATGCCGGAGACGCACGCAATAACATGGGTAACTCCATGCTGGAAGCCGCCGCGTTAACAGGATTGGATCTCCGTCTGGTCGCGCCAAAAGCCTGCTGGCCGCAAGCCGCGTTAGTGGCGGAGTGCAGCGCCATGGCGAAAAAGAACGGCGGCGCCATCACCCTGACCGAAGATATTGCCTCGGGCGTAAAAGGCGCGGATTTTATCTATACCGATGTTTGGGTCTCTATGGGCGAACCCAAAGAGAAATGGGCGGAGCGTATTGCCCTGCTGCGTGATTATCAGGTCAACAGCCAGATGATGGCGTTAACCGGCAATCCGCAGGTTAAGTTCCTGCATTGTCTGCCTGCGTTCCATGATGACGAAACCACGCTCGGCAAAAAAATGGCCGAAGAGTACGGTTTACATGGCGGGATGGAAGTGACCGACGAGGTTTTTGAGTCTGCGGCCAGCATTGCCTTTGATGAAGCGGAAAACCGAATGCATACCATCAAAGCGGTAATGGTAGCGACGCTGTCTAAATAATGTCGTTATGATGCCGGATGGCGGTTGGCCTACAAGATCGCAACGTGCAGGCGCCGCCATCCGGCACAAAATATTACGCCATCAGCATTTTCACAACCGCTTTACGTACCCGCGCCGGTTCTCCCACCGCGCACAGGGGCTTATGCACTTCGCCGGGATAAAACACCACAAAGTCACCTTCGTTCAGGACGACGGTTTTCTCGTCGACGCTCGTCGGTAAAAATGCAATGTCTTTATCCGCCAACCAGTCCGTGTGCGGCGTTCCCGCAGGCCGGGTACTGAATGCCATCCCTTCCTGACCTTGTAGCACAATCTGAATATCAAGATAACGGGCGTGATACTCTGCGCTGCGCGATTCGCCCGGCTCCGTCATATTTTCAGAAATCATATAAAACAGCCTGTCGCCGTCAATGTCATACTTACCTGGCGCGGTCGTTGCCGTGACATGCGCGTTGACGTGCTCAATCGCCTGCCGTAACGCCGTCGGCAGCCAGGCCTCCAGATGTTCAATATTGCCAACAATCATCGCATCTCCTTAGTTAAAACAGCGTTTTATTTTTCTCTTTATACGAGAAAAATGGCTGCCATACTACCCTTACTCTCATCGATTTTGCGCCAGCGCATGTTTATCGCCAGCGGTGTTTATATATTGTTAATAGTTCGCCCAACTTTATGCAGTACCTATGCATTAACCTCAGCGGAGCCAAATTGCCATCACTAACAACGCTTTGATATTAAAGGCGTTAACATAAAAACGTTTTAGCGATCACAATTCGCTCTCCCTGCATAAATGACTTCTATATCCATAGTTATTTTTAAATTATTTAAATATCCCCGATAATAAAATCCCCCTCACGCATAGTTATGCAACCCTTAAAAATAATCACTTTATTTTCAAGTGGTTAAGATTTAAATATCATTCAATACAACAAACAAATAATTAACAATAAAAAATAACAAACCATATAGCTGCGTAGTAATTCATTTAATGCCTTATTGTTTTTTGAATTTCTCTGACCCGGCTCATATATTAAGTAAGAAAAATAGCACTCCTTAATTGATGTGAATCTCATCACATTAACAACCCAAATAAAATTCAATCATTGCTCCCGAATTTAACTGAAACGCCGCGACTGCAAGCACGCTAAATATTTGCAGCCACTCCTTCTTTATTCTTGAAATTATGTAAAAGGTATAATGATGGAAAAGCATTTTGTCGGTTCTGAAATCGGTCAATTACGCAGCGTAATGTTGCATCGTCCCAATCTCAGCCTAAAAAGACTTACCCCTTCAAATTGTCAGGAATTACTTTTTGACGATGTATTATCCGTAGAGCGCGCTGGCGAAGAGCATGACATTTTTGCCAACACGCTGCGCCAGCAAGGGATAGAAGTGTTGCTGTTAACCGACCTGCTCACCCAAACACTGGATGTGGCTGACGCTAAAGCCTGGCTACTGGATACGCAAATTTCCGATTATCGCCTTGGGCCCACCTTTGCCGCAGATATTCGCGCCTGGCTGGCGGATATGCCGCACCGTGAACTGGCTCGCCATTTAAGCGGCGGTTTAACTTACGGCGAAATCCCCGCCTCCATAAAAAATATGGTGGTCGATACTCACGATATTAATGACTTTATTATGAAGCCATTACCGAATCACCTATTTACCCGTGACACGTCCTGCTGGATATATAACGGCGTCTCAATTAACCCCATGGCGAAACCTGCACGCCAACGTGAAACGAATAATTTACGTGCTATTTATCGCTGGCATCCACAATTCGCAGACGGTGATTTCATTAAATATTTCGGCGACGAGAACATTAATTACGACCACGCCACTTTAGAGGGCGGCGATGTGCTGGTGATTGGCCGCGGCGCGGTGTTGATCGGTATGTCTGAACGTACTACGCCGCAGGGTGTCGAGTTCCTGGTGCAGGCATTGTTTAAACATCGTCAGGCGGAACGCGTCATTGCCGTTGAACTGCCAAAACATCGCTCCTGCATGCACCTTGACACCGTCATGACCCACATTGATATCGACACCTTCTCTGTCTATCCGGAAGTCGTTCGCCCGGACGTTCAGTGCTGGACGCTGACGCCAGACGGACGCGGCGGTCTGAAACGAACCCAGGAGAGCACGCTGGTTCATGCTCTTGAAACAGCGCTTGGCATCGATCAGGTGCGCTTAATCACCACTGGCGGCGACGCATTTGAAGCTGAGCGCGAACAGTGGAATGACGCCAATAACGTGCTCACCCTGCGTCCCGGCGTGGTGGTGGGCTATGAGCGCAACATCTGGACCAACGAAAAATACGACAAAGCCGGCATTACCGTCCTTCCCATTCCCGGCGATGAACTGGGTCGCGGGCGCGGAGGCGCACGCTGCATGAGCTGTCCACTGGAACGCGATGGTATTTAAAGGAGACGTTATGGAAAACAAACGCACACTGGTCGTCGCGCTGGGCGGCAATGCGCTGCTCAAACGCGGCGAACCGCTGGAGGCTGATATTCAGCGTAAAAATATCGAACTGGCGGCCAGAACCATCGCCCAGCTTACCCGGCAATGGCGCGTAGTGTTAGTGCATGGCAACGGCCCACAGATAGGGCTGCTGGCGCTACAAAATAGCGCCTACGCTAACGTTACGCCCTACCCGCTCGATATTCTCGGTGCGGAAAGCCAGGGCATGATTGGCTACATGCTGCAACAGGCGCTGAAGAATCATCTGCCGGAGCGTGAAATCAGCGTCCTGCTCACCCAGGTCGAAGTCGATGCCAACGACCCGGCATTCCTCAATCCAACCAAATATATCGGCCCCATTTACGACGAAGCGCAGGCCCGTGCGTTACAGGCAGAAAAGGGCTGGGTATTCAAAGCCGACGGTAACGCCTTCCGCCGCGTTGTGCCCTCCTCGCAGCCGAAACGCATTGTGGAAAACGATGCCATCCGCGCGCTGATTAGCCGCGATCACCTGGTTATCTGTAACGGCGGCGGCGGTGTGCCGGTCGTGGAAAAAGCCGATGGCTACCACGGTATCGAGGCGGTGATCGACAAAGATCTGTCCGCCGCCCTGCTTGCCAGCCAAATTCACGCCGACGCGCTGCTCATTCTGACCGATGTCGACGCGGTGTATCTCGACTGGGGCAAACCCACCCAACGCCCGCTGGCGCAGGTTACGCCGGAGCTGCTTCGTGAAATGCAGTTCGACGCCGGTTCGATGGGCCCGAAAGTGACCGCCTGCGCTGAGTTTGTCAGCCATTGCTGCGGCATTGCCGGAATCGGCTCGCTGGCGGATGGGCAAGCCATTCTCGCGGGCGAGAAAGGTACTTTGATTCGGTGTGAAACCGCCGACGTTGACGCATAAGGCTTTTTACCGGATGGCGGCTTCCGCCTTATCCGGCCTACAGAGCGCGCATAACCGTGGGCCGGATAAGCGCAGCGCCATCAGGCAATTCATTTTAACAAGGATATTGTAATGGTTATTTCACTGAAAAATCGTAACTTTTTGAAGCTGCTTGACTACACCCCGGCGGAAATCCAACACCTCATCGATCTGGCTATTGAGCTGAAAGCCGCAAAAAAAGCCGGATGCGAAAAGCAAACACTGATCGGCAAAAACATCGCGCTGATTTTTGAAAAAACCTCTACTCGCACCCGATGCGCGTTTGAAGTCGCCGCGTTCGACCAGGGCGCGCAGGTGACTTATCTCGGCCCAAGCGGCTCGCAGATCGGCCATAAAGAGTCCATGAAAGATACTGCTCGCGTCCTGGGGCGGATGTATGACGGCATCGAATATCGCGGATTTGGTCAACACATTGTGGAAGAGCTGGGGGAATACGCGGGCGTTCCCGTCTGGAACGGCCTGACCGATGAATTTCACCCCACACAGATCCTGGCCGATCTGATGACCATGCTGGAACATGCGCCGGGCAAAACGCTGCCGGAACTGAGCTTCGCCTACCTGGGCGACGCGCGCAACAACATGGGCAATTCGCTGATGGTGGGCGCGGCGAAGATGGGCATGGATATCCGTCTGATAGCGCCAAAGTCCTTCTGGCCTGATGCCGCGCTGGTCGCGCAGTGCCGGGAAATCGCCAGCGTTACCGGCGCTCGTATCACCTTAACGGAGAGCGTTGAAGATGGCGTTCACGGTGTGGATTTCCTCTATACCGACGTCTGGGTCTCGATGGGAGAACCCAAAGAAGCCTGGGCGGAGCGCGTCAGTCTGATGACGCCATATCAGGTCAACCAGCAGGTGGTAAACGCTACCGGTAATCCTGATGTGAAGTTTATGCACTGCCTGCCCGCCTTCCATAACGAGCACACCAAAGTGGGACGCGAAATCGAAATGGCTTACGGCCTGAAAGGACTGGAGGTCACGGAAGAGGTGTTCGAGTCCGCAGGCTCGATGGTCTTCGATGAAGCGGAAAACCGGATGCACACCATCAAAGCGGTCATGGTGGCGACGCTCGGCGACTAATCCCACAGGATATGCGCCCTCGCGGCGCATATCCGTGATATCAGGAGAGAACATCATGGGTAAATTTAAATTTCCCACCGCTTATACCATCCTGTTTATTCTTATTGCCCTGGTCGCGGTGATGACCTGGATTGTGCCGGCGGGAAAATACCAAATGGCGATGAACGCCACGCTGGGAAAAGAGGTGCCGGTGGCGGGAACGTATGCCCCCGTGGACGCGCATCCGCAAGGGATTACCGCTGTTTTACTGGCGCCGATTGACGGCCTCTATAACCACGAAACCTACACCGCCGGCGCCATTGACGTCGCGCTGTTTGTCTTGATTATCGGCGGCTTTCTGGGGGTGGTGAATAAAACGGGGGCGATTGATGCCGGTATTGAACGGGTAACTATCAAACTCAACGGCAAAGATGAGTGGATGATCCCCATTCTGATGGCGCTGTTCGCCGCAGGCGGCACTATCTATGGCATGGCGGAGGAGTCGTTGCCCTTCTACACGCTGCTGGTGCCGGTCATGATGGCGGCCCGCTTCGATCCGTTAGTGGCGACGGCAACCGTACTGCTCGGCGCGGGGATAGGCACGCTCGGTTCGACCATTAATCCTTTCGCCACGGTCATTGCCGCCAACGCCGCCGGCATCCCTTTTACGCAGGGCATGCTGATGCGTGTACTGCTGTTAATTGTCGGCTACGTACTGTGCGTGTTTTGGGTAATGCGCTATGCGCGCAAAGTCCGCGCCCATCCTGAGCTTTCTATCGTGGCGGATAAAATGGCGGAAAACCGCGCCCATTTCCTCGGCAATCGCGCCAATACACTGCTGGAGTTTACGGCTACCCGGAAATGGGTGCTGCTGATCTTCGCCGCCTCTTTCGCGGTGATGATTTACGGCGTGGCGGTTCTCGGCTGGTGGATGGCGGAAATCTCCGGCGTCTTTCTGGCGGCGGCGATTATCGTTGGCGTGATAACGCGGATGGGCGAGGAAGCGTTCACCAGTACCTTTATCGACGGCGCGCGGGATTTGCTCGGCGTGGCGCTAATTATTGGTATCGCGCGCGGCATTGTGGTGGTCATGGATAACGGTATGATTACCCACACCATTTTGCACAGCGCGGAAAGTCTGGTTTCCGGCCTCTCTACCACCATTTTCATAAACGTAACCTACTGGCTGGAAGTATTGCTCTCCTTCCTGGTGCCCTCCTCTTCCGGTCTTGCCGTATTGACGATGCCCATTATGGCGCCGTTAGCGGATTTTGCCCACGTACAGCGGGATTTGGTCGTAACCGCCTACCAGTCGGCCTCCGGGATTGTGAACCTGGTTACGCCCACCTCCGCCGTGGTCATGGGCGGTCTGGCGATCGCGCGGGTTCCCTATGTTCGCTATCTGAAATGGGTCGCGCCGCTGTTGCTGATCCTGACATTGCTGAATATGGCGGTACTGAGCATCGGAGCGATGATGTAACGAGCCAGATGGCGACGCGTCTTATCCGACAGGACTGATAAGCACAGCGCCATCAGGCACGCCGTCACCTTTTTTGATCAGCTTCTCATTTTCCTGCAAAACCGCCCGATTGATCCGCAATCAATGTGACAAATGTGATGAATTTCGCCAGTCCGTTGATATCAATAATAAAGATAAGGTGCATTTATGAAGGAATACGATGATTACTCCGCCAAAGAACAACAGCAACTGGCGGTTTGTCAGCGCCTGATTAGTGAAAAAAGTTACCTGTCCCAGGAGGAGATTCGCCGCGATTTACAAAATGAGGGATTTGAAGGTATCAGTCAGTCTACGGTTTCGCGCCTGCTCAAGCTGCTGGGCGCAATAAAAATCAGAAATGCGAAAGGACAAAAGATTTATTCCGTAAATCCCCAGCAGCGTCCTTCGCCGGATGCCGGACGTTCAATAGCCGAAATGGTCGTCAGCGTTGAACATAATAGCGAATTTATCCTTATCCATACGGCGGCAGGTTATGGTCGCGCCGTCGCGAGAATTCTGGATTACCACGCATTGCCGGAAATTCTCGGCGTCGTTGCCGGTAGCAGTATTGTCTGGGTCGCACCACAGGTCGTTCAGCGCACGGCGCTGGTACACAAACAAATTAATTATTTGCTTAAAATGAATTTAAATTCATAAGAACCGTTTGCGACAAGTAAATCATGCATTAATTCGCTTGATCCCAAAACAGAGCTGAGTATAATCGCGGACAATTTGCCGGGAGGAAGCATGGTTCAGTGTGTACGACATTCTGTCTTACCGCGTCTGAAAAAAGACGCAGGCCTGCCGTTTTTCTTTCCGTTGAAAACCAATACCAAGCCCCTCAATTGAGGGGCTTTTTTTTGCCCAGGCGTCAGGAGATAAACATGGCTAACCCGCTATATCAAAAACATATCATTTCCATAAACGACCTCAGCCGCGACGATCTTAATCTGGTACTGGCGACGGCGGCGAAATTAAAAGCCAACCCGCAGCCGGAGCTTTTGAAACATAAAGTGATCGCCAGCTGCTTTTTCGAAGCCTCCACGCGTACCCGCCTGTCGTTTGAAACCTCAATGCATCGCCTGGGCGCCAGCGTAGTGGGCTTCTCCGACAGCGCCAACACGTCGCTGGGGAAAAAAGGAGAAACGTTAGCCGACACGATCTCAGTGATTAGCACTTACGTGGACGCGATTGTGATGCGCCATCCGCAAGAAGGCGCGGCACGTCTGGCGACGGAGTTTTCCGGTCAGGTGCCGGTGCTCAATGCGGGCGACGGTTCGAATCAGCATCCGACGCAAACTCTGTTGGATCTGTTCACCATCCAGGAAACGCAGGGCCGTCTGGATAACCTGCATATCGCGATGGTCGGCGATCTGAAATATGGCCGCACCGTGCATTCGCTAACCCAGGCGCTGGCGAAATTTAGCGGCAACCGTTTTTATTTTATCGCGCCGGACGCGCTGGCGATGCCGCAGTACATTCTGGATATGCTGGATGAAAAAGGGATGGCCTGGAGCCTGCATGGTTCTATTGAAGAGGTCATGGCCGACGTCGACATCCTCTATATGACTCGCGTACAGAAAGAGCGTCTCGACCCGTCGGAGTACGCCAATGTGAAGGCGCAGTTTGTTCTGCGCGCCAGCGACCTGAACGGCGCGCGTGAAAATATGAAAGTGCTGCACCCGCTGCCGAGGATTGATGAAATCACCACGGATGTGGATAAAACGCCACACGCCTGGTACTTCCAACAGGCGGGCAACGGTATTTTCGCTCGCCAGGCGTTACTGGCGTTGGTACTGAATAGCGAACTGAGTCTGTAAGGGAGAAAAGCGATGACACACGATAACAAACTGCAGGTTGAAGCCATTAAATGCGGCACCGTGATTGACCATATCCCTGCGCAGGTAGGCTTTAAACTGCTGAGTCTGTTTAAATTGACCGAGACCGATCAGCGAATCACTATCGGTCTGAATCTCCCGTCTGGCGAGATGGGGCGTAAAGACTTAATCAAAATAGAAAACACCTTCCTCACCGATGAGCAGGTTAACCAACTTGCTCTGTACGCGCCGCAGGCCACCGTTAACCGCATCGACAACTACGACGTGGTCGGGAAATCGCGCCCCAGCCTGCCAGAGCGTATTAATAATGTGCTGGTTTGCCCGAACAGCAACTGCATCAGCCACGCGGAACCGGTATCCTCCAGCTTTGCAGTGAAAAAACGCGCCAATGATATCGCCCTCAAATGCAAATACTGTGAAAAAGAGTTTTCGCATAATGTGGTGCTGGCCAACTAATGGGGGTTGGTTATGAGATCCCGGCTCCCTATAATGAGCGGGGACATTCTATTACCGCTGTAATTCAGGAGAAATCATGAGCAAAACTATTGCGACGGAAAATGCACCAGCAGCAATCGGCCCTTACGTACAGGGCGTAGACCTGGGTAGCATGGTAATCACTTCCGGTCAGATTCCGGTCGATCCGAAAACCGGCGCCGTAGCGGAAGACGTATCCGCTCAGGCACGTCAGTCGCTGGAAAACGTTAAAGCTATCGTGGAAGCCGCTGGCCTGAAAGTAGGCGACATTGTGAAAACGACCGTCTTCGTGAAAGACCTGAACGATTTCGCGACCGTCAACGCCACCTACGAAGCGTTCTTCACCGAGCACAACGCGACCTTCCCGGCGCGTTCCTGCGTGGAAGTTGCCCGTCTGCCGAAAGACGTGAAAATTGAGATTGAAGCGATCGCTGTTCGTCGCTAAGCGCCGGACGTCATCCCCGCCGGGCGGCGCAAGTTTGCCCGGTTCGGGGCACCAACAGCCATGGAGAGGCGGCAATGGTAAGAGCGCGTTTTACCGAGGAGCAAATCGCCGATTTTCTGCAACAGTCTAAAAACGGCGTGCCGAATAAGGCGTTATGCGAAGAATATGGATTTAGCAACAGCACGCTCCGTCGCTGGCAGGAGAAACATGCTGAAAGCATACGCCAGGAATTAAAACAGATAGAATCTACTGCGAAGATCGTCTTTTTATGCTTCATTATCGCAGCCATATTGCTTACCCTTATGTTTCCTAAACCCACTGCCGCCTTAGCGATTCCTCCTTACTTAGTTTATTGCATTAGCTATATTCGCCGCTTTCGTCGCATATCCGCAAAACATATCCAGCGGTGGGACATCTCCTCCTCTCGTTCTGGCTCGGGGGCAGAGAATGTATTTTACAAACTTAGCTGGACATTCCTCTTTTTTATGCCTGCATATAGCATTCTACAGTTGCTTGAATAAGCCCTGAAATTTAAAGATAAAGCCGATCGCGTTAAACTTGTCGAGCTTTACGGGCATCTGGTTTGGTTAGCGATATCGGGGATTAAGCACGCTGGCGAATCCCCGACGAAAGTGTTTACTGCCAGCCATAACGTCGGCTGTAAAACCCTTTCACTAACTGGGTTAACGTCATATAGCCCGCCAGAATAGCAATCAGCCACGGGAAATAGCTTAACGGCAGCGCCTGCAACTGCAGGTAAGACGCCAGCGGCGAAAACGGCAACGAAACTCCCACGACCATCACCAACAACGTCATCGCCATCAGCGGCCAGGCGGCGCGACTTTGAATAAACGGCAGACGACGGGTACGGATCATATGCACAATCAGCGTTTGCGATAGTAATCCCACCACAAACCAGCCGGACTGGAACAAGGTTTGCGTTTCTGGCGTATTCGCATGAAATACCCACCACATCAGACAAAAGGTCAAAATGTCGAAAATCGAGCTGATCGGACCGAAAAAGACCATAAAGCGCCCCAAATCCGCCGGATTCCAGCGCTGCGGCTTTTGAATTTGTTCTTCATCGACATTATCAAACGGAATCGCCACCTGGGATACATCGTACAGCAGGTTTTGAATCAGCAAGTGCAGCGGCAGCATTGGCAGGAACGGCAAAAAAGCGCTCGCTACCAGCACGCTAAACACGTTACCGAAATTTGAGCTGGCCGTCATCTTGATATATTTCAACATATTAGAAAAAGTACGACGACCTTCAATGACGCCTTCTTCCAGCACCATCAGGCTCTTTTCCAGCAGGATAATATCGGCCGCCTCACGGGCGATGTCCACCGCGCCATCTACCGAGATACCAATATCCGCTGCCCGCAACGCCGGGGCATCGTTAATCCCGTCGCCCATAAAACCGACCACATGCCCCTCGCGTTTGAGCAAAGTGACGATGCGCTCTTTATGCATCGGCGTCAGACGCGCAAACAACGTCGTACGGGCGGCCAGCGCCGCCAGCGCGTCGTCGCTTAATCCTTCAATATCACTGCCAATAACGACATCGCCCGCATCCAGCCCAACCTCATGGCAAACTTTCGCCGCTACCAGCTCGCTGTCGCCGGTGAGAATTTTCACCGTAATTCCGCTCGCCTTCAGCGCTTTCAACGCCGGCGCGGTGGTCTCTTTCGGCGGATCGAGAAAAGCGATATACCCTTCCAGAATGAGGTCAGACTCATCGATACGTTGGTAATCGCCCTCACGCGCAGGCAGGTATTTGGTCGCGACGGCGACCACGCGTAGCCCCTGACGGTTCAGCGTGTCGGTAACGCGTTTCACCCGGCGCAGCATATTGTCGTCCAGCGGCACAATATCGCCGTTGTGGCGCACCTGAGTACACACGTTCAGGATCTCCTGTAGCGCGCCTTTGCAGACCAGTTGATGCACATTCGAATCTTCGGCGACCACCACCGACATCCGGCGACGCTCAAAATCAAACGGAATCTCATCGATTTTCTGCCAGCGTCCGGAGAGCTGACGCGCGGCGGTTTCGTCTACTCCCTCCAGGACCGCCGTATCCAGTAAATTTTTTAGACCGGTCTGATAATGGCTGTTCAGCCAGGCGCAATGCAGTACATGCTCGCTGGGCTTACCGGAAATATCTGTATGATTTTCCAGCATAATTTTGTCCTGCGTCAATGTGCCGGTTTTATCGGTGCACAGAATATCCATCGCGCCGAAGTTCTGAATCGCATCAAGGTGCTTCACGATAACTTTCTGTTTCGAGAGCTTCACCGCCCCGCGCGCGAGGGTAGAGGTGACGATCATCGGCAACATTTCCGGGGTGAGTCCTACCGCGACCGAGAGCGCAAATAGCGCCGCTTCCCACCAGTCACCTTTCGTGTAACCATTAATAATCAGTACTACCGGCGCCATGACCAGCATAAAGCGGATCAGCAACATACTGACGCGGCTAATTCCTTTCTGGAAAGCGTTCTGCTCG
Source organism: Salmonella sp. K21076 (assembly GCF_039650795.1). Lineage (NCBI taxonomy): Bacteria > Pseudomonadati > Pseudomonadota > Gammaproteobacteria > Enterobacterales > Enterobacteriaceae > Salmonella > Salmonella sp. K21076. Next base: position 170,087 of record NZ_JBCLYA010000050.1, on the reverse strand, counting down.
TTATCTTGTTCCGACACGCGCCCCGCCAATTGACCAAACCAGGTGTCGGCGCCGGTCGCCATCACCACGGCCTGCGCCGTTCCGCTCACGACGTTCGTCCCCATAAAGCACAGCGTGTCGCACTCAAGCGGGTTATTTTGCCGGGGCTCACGCGTCGTGGCGACTTTCTCGACCGGCAGAGATTCGCCGGTCAGCGACGCCTGGGCGACAAACAGATCGCGCGCCTGGATAATCCGTAAATCCGCCGGGATCATATCCCCCGCCGCCAGCTTAATAATATCGCCGGGCACCAGTTGATCGATGGGTAATTCCAGCCAGGCGTTTTCGCCATTTTCATTAATAACCCGCAGTACGGTAGCGGTATTGCTCACCATCGCTTTTAGCGCGTCCGCCGCTTTCGTCGAGCGCGCTTCCTGCACAAAATTCAGCAGCGTTGAGATACCGACCATCAGGGCGATAACGCCTGCGGCAAACAGATCCTCCGTGGCATAAGAAATGCCGCCAAGAATCGTGAGTAAAATGTTGAAAGGATTGCGATAACATACCCACAGATGCACCCACCACGGCGAGGGTTTCTGTGCCGGAAGGCGGTTTTCGCCATGCTTTTCACGCGCACGCGTCACCTCGGCGGCGTTTAATCCCTCCGGGTGCGTATCAAAAACGCGCCAGAGCGTCTCCTGCTCCATTGCCGCGATTTTCAGACAGCGCTCGCTCAGCGAAGGCGGGATAGTCGCGTTTACCGCGGTCTGCGCGCCGGGCAGCGGATCGCGGTGAACCAGACGATAAGGCAAATGACGATTAAGCCGGGCAAAAAGCTGGCGGGTAATGGTTTTTAGCATAGGTAATCCCTCCGCGCCGAAGTCAGGCGCAGAAAATTCTTCAGGCGCGGCAAAGCCTTGCCCGATGAGCAATGTTTAAATAAAAACAGGGACGTTATTGTGTCACTGTCTTACACACCGGTAAGACAGCAGAGGCAGGCTTACCGGAAAAGGAAAATTCTCCATCGCGGGAGAGGGGTGGGTTCAGGGTCCATGTCGCCTCCGGTAAGTAAATAATTTGCGCCGCGGATTATACGCATAAATCCATAAGTTTTGTGGCAATTATGGCGGTATCATACCGTTACGTAATTAAACCAACGATAAACCAGACTTTGCCCATTGCCCTTCGCTTGAGTAAAGTTACTCTTTTTATCACCATCAGCGTCACGCCACGGGAAAACAGGATGCAAAACCGGCTCACTATCAAAGACATTGCCCGCCTGAGCGGCGTAGGGAAATCAACCGTTTCCCGCGTGCTTAACAATGAAAGCGGCGTAAGCAAACGTACCCGCGAGCGTGTCGAAGCGGTGATGAATCAACACGGTTTCTCTCCGTCCCGCTCCGCCCGTGCGATGCGGGGACAAAGCGATAAAGTGGTCGCTATTATCGTCACTCGCCTTGATTCGTTGTCTGAAAACCTCGCGGTTCAGACCATGCTGCCTGCGTTTTATGAACAGGGCTACGACCCTATTATGATGGAAAGTCAGTTCTCGCCGATGCTGGTAATGGAACATCTGGGCATGCTCAGGCGACGTAACATTGATGGCGTGGTGCTGTTTGGCTTTACCGGCATCACAGAAGAGTTGATCGCCCCCTGGAAAGCCTCGCTGGTGCTGCTGGCAAGAGATGCGCAAGGTTTTGCCTCCGTCTGTTACGACGACGAGGGCGCGATTCATATCCTTATGCAGCGGCTGTATGAGCAGGGACACCGCAACATTAGCTTTCTGGGCGTTCCTCATAGCGATATTACCACCGGCAAACGTCGGCATGACGCATACCTGGCGTTTTGCAAAAAACATAAACTTCATCCCGTCGCCGCCCTTCCCGGTCTTGCCATGAAGCAGGGCTATGAGCATACGGCAAGTGTCATCATGCCGGATACCACCGCGTTAGTCTGCGCCACCGATACGCTGGCGTTGGGCGCCAGTAAGTATTTACAGGAGCAACGTATTGAGACGCTGCAACTGGCAAGCATCGGGAATACGCCGCTGATAAAATTCCTGCATCCGGAGATCGTCACTGTCGATCCTGGCTATGCTGAAGCCGGACGGCAGGCGGCTTTGCAGCTGATCGAACAGATCAATGGCCGCTGCGATCCGCGCCGGATCGTCATTCCTTCTACCCTCGCCTGAGTGGCTGATTAAACGGAATACCATGCGTAATTTGTGATCGTCGCCGCGTTTCGGGAACGTTCCCATTTTTAAACCAACGTTGAAGAGCTACTCTTGCGCCAACCCATAACTTACCTCCTCTGCCATGAGGCTTTACGATGAGCAAAGTAAAACAAGCCGATATCGACCGGCTGATTGACCTGGTTGGCGGGCGCGACAACATCGCCACGGTGAGCCACTGCATTACTCGCCTGCGCTTTGTGCTCCACCAGCCCGCGAACGCCCGACCAAAAGAGATCGAACAATTGCCGATGGTTAAAGGCTGTTTCACCAACGCCGGGCAGTTTCAGGTGGTGATCGGCACCGAAGTCGGCGATTACTATAACGCGCTGCTGGAGACCACCGGCAAAGCGTATGCTGATAAAGAGCAGGCAAAAAAAGCCGCTCGCCAGAACATGAAGTGGCATGAGCAGTTAATTTCCCACTTCGCGGAGATCTTCTTTCCGCTACTACCGGCATTGATCAGCGGCGGTTTGATCTTAGGCTTTCGTAACGTGATCGGCGATGTGCCGATGAGCCACGGTCAAACACTGGCGCAGATGCATCCGGCGCTAAAAACGCTTTATGATTTTTTATGGTTGATCGGCGAAGCGATCTTTTTCTATCTGCCGGTGGGGATCTGCTGGTCGGCGGTGAAAAAAATGGGCGGCACGCCGATTCTTGGTATCGTGCTCGGCGTGACGCTGGTGTCGCCGCAGTTGATGAATGCGTATCTGCTGGGCCAGCAAACGCCGGACGTCTGGAACTTCGGCGTATTTAGTATTGAGAAAATAGGCTACCAGGCGCAGGTTATCCCGGCGCTACTGGCAGGACTGGCGCTTGGATTTATTGAAACGCGGTTGAAACGCATCGTGCCGGATTATCTCTACCTGGTCGTCGTCCCGGTGTGTTCGTTGATACTGGCCGTCTTTCTCGCCCACGCCTTTATCGGCCCCTTTGGTCGCATGATCGGCGACGGCGTGGCCTTTGCGGTACGTTATCTGATGACCGGCAGTTTCGCCCCGATAGGCGCGGCGCTGTTCGGCTTCCTGTATGCCCCGTTGGTCATTACCGGCGTCCACCAGACCACGCTCGCTATCGATATGCAGATGGTTCAGAGCATGGGCGGTACGCCAGTCTGGCCGCTGATTGCGCTGTCGAATATCGCGCAAGCCTCCGCCGTGGTGGGCATTATCATCTCCAGCCGTAAACACAATGAACGTGAAATTTCCGTTCCGGCGGCGATCTCCGCCTATCTGGGGGTGGCCGAACCGGCAATGTACAGCATCAACATCAAATATCGCTTCCCGATGCTGTGCGCGATGATCGGCTCTGGCCTTGCCGGTCTGCTCTGTGGTCTGAATGGCGTAATGGCAAACGGCATCGGCGTTGGCGGCCTGCCGGGCATTCTCTCTATCCAGCCGACTTACTGGCAGGTGTTTGCGATGGCGATGGTTATCGCGATCGTTATCCCGGTGATTCTGACCACCTTTATCTATCAGCGTAAGCATCGTCAGGGCACATTACAAATTGTCTAATTCTTCTTCGGGGCGCAGTTGCGTCCCAACGTACTTGCAGGAAACTACAATGACTATTCCCCTCTGGTGGCAAAACGGCGTTATTTATCAGATCTACCCGAAAAGTTTTCAGGACACGACCGGCAGCGGCACCGGCGATTTACGCGGCGTCACGCAGCGCCTTGACTATCTACAGCGACTCGGCGTGGACGCCATCTGGCTCACGCCGTTTTATATCTCGCCACAGGTGGATAACGGTTATGACGTCGCAAATTATACGGCTATCGACCCGACCTACGGCACGCTGGATGATTTTGACGAGCTGGTCGCGCAGGCGAAAGCACGCGGCATTCGCATCATCCTGGATATGGTGTTTAACCATACTTCTACCCAGCACGCCTGGTTTCGCGAAGCGCTGAACAAAGAGAGCCCATACCGTCAGTTTTACATCTGGCGCGACGGCACGCCGGATGTCTGCCCGAATAACTGGCAATCCAAATTTGGCGGCAGCGCCTGGCGCTGGCATAGCCAGAGCGAACAATATTATTTACACCTTTTCGCGCCTGAACAGGCCGACCTGAACTGGGAAAACCCCGCCGTGCGCGCCGAGCTGAAAAAGGTCTGCGAATTCTGGGCCGATCGCGGCGTGGATGGCCTGCGTCTGGACGTGGTGAACCTGATCGCCAAAGATCAGGATTTTCCTGACGATCCGACGGGCGACGGACGCCGCTTTTATACCGACGGACCGCGCACGCATACGTTTTTACGCGAAATGAACCGTGACGTTTTTACGCCGCGTAATCTGATGACGGTAGGCGAAATGTCCTCTACCACGCTGGAAAACTGCCAGCAATATGCCGCGCTTAGCGGCGACGAACTCTCGATGACCTTCAATTTTCATCATCTGAAGGTGGATTACCCCAATGGCGAAAAGTGGACGCTGGCAAAACCTGATTATGTGGCGCTGAAAGCGTTGTTCCGCCAATGGCAACAGGGGATGCATAACGTCGCCTGGAACGCGTTATTCTGGTGTAATCACGATCAGCCGCGCATCGTTTCCCGCTTTGGCGACGAGGGTGAATACCGGGTTCCAGCCGCGAAAATGCTGGCGATGGCGCTGCACGGTATGCAAGGGACGCCTTATATCTATCAGGGCGAAGAAATCGGCATGACCAACCCACACTTTACCCGCATCACCGATTATCGCGACGTGGAAAGCCATAACATGTTTGCCGCGCTACGCGCCGCCGGACGCGACCCCGACGAACTACTGGCTATCCTGGCCAGTAAATCCCGCGACAACAGCCGCACGCCGATGCAGTGGGACAACGGTAAAAACGCCGGTTTCACCCAGGGCGAGCCGTGGATAAGCCTGTGCGATAACTATACGGAGGTTAATGTCGCGGCGGCATTACGCGATGAAAACTCGGTGTTTTACACCTATCAAAAGCTGATTGCGCTACGTAAAACCCAGCCTGTAATGATCTGGGGCGATTATCAGGATCTCCTCCCGGGTAGCCCATCAGTATGGTGTTATCGTCGCCAGTGGCAGGGGCAAACCCTGCTGGTTGTCGCCAATCTGAGCGACCAGTGTCAGGAGTGGCATCCACCGCATATCAAAGGACAGTGGCAGGCGCTACTGCATAATTATGGCGAGGTCGCCAGCCAGCCAGCCGCGATGACGCTCCGCCCATTTGAAGCCATCTGGTGGTTACAACGCTAACGCGACGTCCTTATACGGATAAACGCCACAAACCTATTGACACGGGCTGTGGCGTTGCTCCAGGTTACTGTCTGTTTTTGTTGAATAATTAATCAGATTTTTCTTGCTATCTTTTACAAACGCTACAGCGCCCGCCATCTGTACGCTCTGATTTTTACCTTGTTCTACATCAATAAAATTGCAAACATCCTTGATGCAAATCACTACATATAGACTTTAAAATGCACGCCGACCCAATATGTTGTATTAATTGACTACAATTGCTACAACACCTGTTCACTCGACACAAGGTGAATTGTGGATAACCTGGGTCAGGATTGCGGGAAGTCATTGGAAAAGAGATGAATAAACCTGTTATGGCTTCCCCGGCCTCTGTGGATAACCTGTTCTTACAAATATGGAGTGATCATGACACCGCATGTGATGAAACGAGATGGCTGTAAAGTGCCATTCAAATCAGAGCGCATTAAGGAAGCCATTCTACGTGCAGCTAAAGCAGCGGGAGTCGATGACGCAGATTACTGTGCCACCGTCGCAGAAGTCGTTAGCAGCCAAATGAACGCACGCAGTCAGGTGGATATTAACGAGATCCAAACTGCGGTTGAAAACCAACTGATGTCCGGCCCGTACAAACAGCTTGCCCGCGCCTACATCGAATACCGTCACGATCGTGACATTCAGCGTGAAAAGCGTGGTCGTCTGAACCAGGAAATTCGCGGCCTGGTAGAGCAAACTAACTCCGCGTTGCTCAATGAAAACGCCAACAAAGACAGTAAAGTCATTCCCACCCAGCGCGATTTGCTGGCCGGGATTGTCGCCAAACACTATGCCCGCCAGCACCTGTTGCCGCGTGACGTAGTACAAGCGCATGAGCGCGGCGATATCCACTATCACGATCTCGACTATTCGCCGTTCTTCCCGATGTTCAACTGTATGTTGATCGACCTGAAAGGCATGTTGACCCAGGGCTTTAAGATGGGTAACGCCGAGATCGAACCGCCAAAATCTATCTCTACCGCCACTGCCGTTACCGCGCAGATTATCGCGCAGGTCGCCAGCCATATTTATGGCGGCACCACCATTAACCGTATCGACGAAGTGCTGGCGCCGTTTGTCACCGAAAGCTATAACAAGCACCGCAAAACCGCCGATGAGTGGCAGATCCCGGATGCCGAAGGGTATGCGCGTTCTCGCACCGAAAAAGAGTGCTACGACGCCTTCCAGTCGCTGGAATACGAAGTTAACACGCTGCACACCGCTAACGGCCAGACGCCTTTCGTGACCTTTGGTTTTGGCCTCGGCACCAGTTGGGAGTCGCGTCTGATCCAGGCGTCTATTTTGCGTAACCGTATCGCCGGTCTGGGTAAAAATCGCAAAACCGCCGTGTTCCCAAAACTGGTCTTCGCTATCCGCGATGGTTTGAACCACAAGTTTGGCGATCCGAACTACGACATTAAACAACTGGCGCTGGAGTGCGCGAGCAAGCGCATGTATCCGGACATTCTCAACTACGATCAGGTGGTCAAAGTCACCGGTTCGTTCAAAACGCCAATGGGCTGCCGCAGTTTCCTCGGCGTGTGGGAGAACGAAAACGGCGAGCAGATCCACGACGGGCGTAACAACTTGGGCGTGATTAGCCTTAACCTGCCGCGCATCGCGCTGGAAGCAAAAGGCGACGAAACCGCATTCTGGAAACTGCTGGATGAACGTCTGGCGCTGGCGCGGAAGGCGCTGATGACCCGTATCGCCCGCCTTGAAGGCGTGAAAGCCCGTGTCGCGCCTATCCTGTATATGGAAGGCGCCTGCGGCGTGCGGCTGAAAGCGGACGACGACGTGTCTGAAATCTTTAAAAATGGTCGTGCGTCCATCTCTCTGGGCTACATTGGTATCCATGAAACCATTAACGCGCTGTTCGGCGGCGAACACCTGTACGACAGCGAGCAACTTCGCGCTAAAGGCATCGCGATTGTGGAGCGTCTGCGCCAGGCCGTGGATCAGTGGAAAGACGAGACCGGCTACGGCTTTAGTCTGTACAGCACGCCAAGTGAAAACCTCTGTGACCGCTTCTGCCGTCTGGATACCGCCGAGTTCGGCGTGGTGCCGGGCGTAACCGATAAAGGTTACTACACCAACAGCTTCCACCTCGACGTGGAGAAGAAGGTCAACCCGTACGACAAAATCAGTTTCGAAGCGCCGTATCCGCCGCTGGCGAACGGGGGTTTCATTTGCTACGGCGAATACCCGAACATTCAGCACAACCTGAAAGCGCTGGAAGATGTCTGGGATTACAGCTATCAGCATGTACCGTATTACGGCACCAACACGCCGATCGATGAATGCTACGAGTGCGGCTTTACCGGCGAGTTCGAATGTACCAGTAAAGGTTTCACCTGCCCGAAATGCGGCAACCACGACGCCGCGCGCGTCTCGGTTACCCGTCGCGTGTGCGGTTATTTAGGCAGCCCGGACGCGCGTCCGTTTAACGCCGGTAAGCAGGAAGAAGTGAAGCGCCGCGTGAAGCATTTAGGCAACGGGCAGATAGGTTAATTTCCGTTTGCAAAGACCGTAGGCCTGATAAGACGCAATCGCGTCGTCATCAGGCATCACAATGTTGCCGGATGCGGTGCAAGCACCTTATCCGGCCTACATGCTTTCTGGACACCCGCTATGCGCTACCATCAATACTATCCCGTCGACATCGTTAACGGCCCCGGTACCCGCTGCACCCTGTTTGTGTCAGGGTGCGTGCATGAATGCCCTGGCTGCTATAACAAAAGCACCTGGCGGCTCAATTCCGGCCAGCCGTTTACCAAAGAGATGGAAGATAAGATCATTGCCGATCTGAACGACACGCGCATTCACCGTCAGGGGATCTCGCTGTCGGGCGGCGATCCGCTGCATCCGCAAAACGTACCGGATATCCTGGCACTGGTACAACGCATCCACGCGGAGTGCCCGGGGAAAGATATCTGGGTGTGGACCGGCTACAGGCTCGATGAACTCAACGCCGCACAGATGCAGGTGGTCAATCTCATCAACGTGCTGGTCGATGGCAAATTTGTGCAGGATCTGAAAGACCCGGCGCTTATCTGGCGCGGTAGCAGCAACCAAGTAGTGCATCATTTGCGTTGATCGCTAAAGCCGTTTGTTTGCATCGTGATAGACGGCTGAATGTTCTCGCTTGCCGACCGCAACAACAAACACAATCACAACGTCATCCCGAACCTGGTACACCAGACGATAACCGGACGATTTAAGCTTAATTTTATAGCAGTCAGGAAGACCGTTTAAACGGGCAGAGTCGATTCTGGGGTTCAATAGCACATCAGCCAACTTTTTCTTAAGCTGAGCCTTCACCGTATCGCCCAGCTTATGCCACTCTTTTAAGGCCCTCGGGTCGAATTCCAGTTCATAAGTCATCCAGACTAACCTTGATTCCCTTTTGCGGACTAGACAGCCTCTCCCGAACTGTCTGAATCAGTGCATCTTCACTGTCGCTAAGAGTGACGGTTTTCACTGGCATGCGCCCCGTTTCCGCGACGTACTGGAACAGTAATCGCACGGCTTCCGTTGGAGTAATGTTCAGTTTTTCCAGCACGGCATAAGCCTCATTTTTGAGTTTGTCATCCAGACGGACGTTCAGCGTGGCCATTATGCCTCCAGGAGAATCGAATGTGTAATGCAGTTTAGCATTACATTCGCATTACATCGAATTCTGGATAACGCCTCTCAAAAGCGACTCACACACTCCATTGCGACCGTTTTAAATTGCGTAAAATTCTGACATGCGCAGAGGCGCGTCATGGCGCGTTCGCGCAGGAAAGTGACGAAAATATCGTAGATGGCCATCGCCTCTTCATATTCACTTTTGCTGATGGCGAGTAAAAAAATAACGTGCGCCGTTTCGTCACCCCAGGCAATCCCCTGCGGCGCGAGCACCGTATAAACCACCGTTTTCTTCGCCAGCAGCCCCAGCGCGTGTGGCAAGGCAATCCCGTCGCCTAATAACGTACTGACGATAGCTTCACGTTCAATAACCGAATCGAGAAACGCCGCATCAACAAAGCCTTCCTCGTGCAACTGATCGCACAGCGTTTTAAACAGCGTCTGTTGATTTATTTCCCCCTCCACGATGCGAAAATGCGAGGCATCGAAATATTTATCCAGCATCCACGGACGGGTTCTGTCCACCAGCACCAGCTTACCGATCTGCTCCAATTGATAGTCGGTAGGAAAGGGCGCGATCATGATGACCGGCTTATCTTTTTCGCCGATCCGCGCTGTGGAAATCACAAAATCCTCCACCATACTGTCCCGCGCCTCATAGTCGCGTAGCGTCAGAGTGCGGGCAATCTCAATCTGCGGGTATTTCCGCGCCAGTACCGCTTCAATCATCCGCACCATCGCATTACCAGCATCGCACACCAGCAGTACCTGCGGCTGCCGCTGGTAGCCAATGTTGTAACTACGTTCCAGCCCAACGCCAATATGCAGCACCAGAAAACCGATTTCGTTTTCGCTAATGGTATACGGCGTGTATTTTCCCCAACTCGATATCGCCGCCAACGTCATATCCCACGCCATCGGATAGTGCTGCTTAATATTTTCCAGTAGTGGGTTGGGGATCATGATCTGGTAGCGCACGCGGGTGATCATCGTTTTGATGTGGGTCAGCAAGTCCGCGTGAAGCTGTTTATCATTCAACAGGTTATAGTTGTACTGGGTATTAATAAAATTGAGGATATAGTGCACCAGCGCCTCTTCATCATCGGCATTAATGGCGCTGGGGGCAATCTCCTGTACCTGGCGGGCGGCAATATGCACCTTCAGCCAGCTTACTTCCGGCTCCGACAGCGGCTTGTCAGCCAGCTGTTGTAGTAGCTCCGCAATCTCATGCGCCGCATGGCGCACCTTTTCATCGACCTCCTCTGCCACGCATTCCGATAACGGATACCCCTCGCGAATACGCCGTACCGCCACCGCGCAGTATAAACGCAGAAACAGCTCGCCCTCATCGGTCAGGCGGATTTGACAATGAGAGAAAATATCCGGCAAAAGAGACTGCAGCCGTTGAGACACCTCGGTGTTCAGCGTGGTACTAACAATTAACGGATGGGAGGGCTCCTGCTGCACCAGCGTCCATAAAAGGTCGGTCAGACAGGCGCGAATCGCCATCTCTCCGCCAAACAATTTCATGCCATGACGCGGACGCGTTTCCAGCGTCAGATGATAACGCAGCAAATGCTCGCGCACGTCCGCCATATCGTTCTGCAACGTCGCACGGCTGACAAACCATTCATCTGCTAAATCCTCCAGCTTCAGCGAGAAGGCGGAGGTTAAAAAACGCGCCAGCAAATAGTGGATCCGCTCCTGGCTGGTGCGCGGACCGCGCGCCAGCGTGGGAGATTGCTGCGTTTGCAGGGATTGATAACGTGCCGGATCATCAATTTTGAGTTGATACCCGTTGCCGCGACTGAGAGTAAATTGCGCGCCATGCGGCGTCAGCAACATGTTCAGCGCGGCGATATCCGCCCGAACGGTACGCGTGGAGACCGACAACCGCTGCGCCAGCTCGTCCTGCGGCAGCGTCTCGTTTTGCAGCATCGCAAATAGCTGCGCTAAACGTTGGTTGGGGAATCGCACGTCTCTCTCCTCATGATTAGCCGACACGCGACCGGACGATAGCGAGTAACTGACGCACATCGTCCGCACGGGTGTTGCCGCTCACCTTATCAATAATCGAACTATAAATGTGAGGAATGATTTTGCTTACACCTGCATCAAGGGCGATGTGCAGAATCTCGGCGAAGTTTTCCAGATCGATACCGCCCGTCGGTTCCAGCCAGAAATCATGGCGGGCGCAGGCGTCAGCCACCGCTTTATACTCGTCGCGACAGGTGAGTCCTCCCATCGGAAAGTATTTAACAGAGCTGCCGCCCATGTCTTTGAGTAGCGCAATCGCCGTTTCTATGGGTACGATGCCGTCCGGCGCGCGGCTGCTTAGCGGGCCGGTGGAAATTTTCACCAGCCCCGGCGTGCCGGTCGGCGAGACAAGACCGTTCACCACCGTCTCGTTTTGCCCCAGCAGCGCCCGGCTGCCCCCTACGCCGGTAAACACCTGGTTGACATGCTGCGGCTGTACCTGACGCGAGATTTCGCTCACCATCGCCGACTGGTTAGGATCGCCTGCCCCCAATCCGACGGAGAGCGCATTGTCGATAAGCGCCGCATATTCACGCATATCCGCGACTGCGCTTGCCACATCCGGATAGTTTTTGGAGAGCACGCCAACCAGCACATGACCTTCCGCCGCCGCGTAGATTTCCCGGGCGTTATCTTTCGAACCGGCCAGTACGTTCAGGCAAACGCGATCGCGGTAAAAGTTAGGGGTCAGTTTCATGCTTGTTTCTCCTGATTAATCACCTCGCCAATACGACGCGCCACAATCGCTAACTGCGCGCGATCGACGCTGCGGACATCCGCTTCAATAATCCCTTCGTTGGCTTTGTATCCGCGAAAGTAAATCGCGTATTCCCCTTGCTTCAGCGCGTCGACCAGGTCGCCTGTGGCGATGCCGGTAACGGCTTCATCAAACTTAATTTCCGTGCGCGCGATATCGCGTCCGGCGCTGTCCCACACCACGCGGGCGCTGACGCCGTTAAACGTGTTCAACGTGTCGATAAAGGGCGCCATTTTTTCTACCATCTCCGCGCCGCTCTCTTTTTGCGCCCGCAGGTACAATTCAATGGCGCAGGTCAGGCCAACAATTCCCTCTTTGCCGACCTTCATCGCCCGGCCAATGCCCGCTGACTGACGTTTTACCCACTCAACATACTGTGTTTTGCCAATCACCAGCCCGCTGGTCGGCCCTTCAATCGCTTTTGCGCCGCTATAGATAACGAGATCTGCGCCCACGCGGTAGTAGCACTGCAAATCTTCTTCCGCCGCCGTGTCCACAATCAGCGGCAGATTATGCGTGCGCGCCACCACCGCAGCCTGCTCCACGCTGAGCATACTTTTCTGTACGCAGTGGTGAGATTTGATATAGAGAATAGCCGCCGTGCGCGGCGTAATGGCCGCCGCCAACTGGGCGGCGGAACATTCGTTGGCGTAACCGGCTTCCACCAGTTTGCCGCCGCCCAGCGCCACCATCGTTCCCACCGGCGCGCCAAAGTTGACGTTGTGGCCCTTTGGCAGGACGATTTCGTTATTTTCAATCGGTGTAACGTGCAGGTTTTCCAGCAGCCAGTCGCTGTCCTGAACCAGTACCGCGGCAACCGACTGGGCAAGGCCCGCACTGGCGCAGGAGACTACCGTCGCCCCTTCCACTTCCAGCAATTTCGCAATGTACTCACCGGTTTTATTCACCAGATCTTTCATCTCGAAATACTGATTCATTCCGGCCATCGCCGCGTCTATCACTTCCGGGCGCGGTGTGGAGACGCCGAGCGCCGTCATACGTCCGGAGGCGTTAATCACCTGTTTTAATTGATACTTCTCAAAAATCGAAGGCATGTTCCGCGCTCCCTTGTTCGGTCATATAGCCCTTGCCTGCGCGTATCGCGGCAAGCGGCGTCAGCAATTCTTCAGCCTGTAAGCTGTCGTTTTCCGCGTCTACCAACACGGTGGGCTGGCGTTTAAGCGTAAAGAGGGTCAGGTCGGCATCCAGACCTGGCTGAAGACGTCCTTTGGTTTTCAGATTCAGGCTATCGGCGGCATTGGCCGTCACGCACGCAATGACCTGCGGCAGCGACATGCCGATGGCGAGGAATTTCGACATCACATTAGCCAGCGAATGTACCGGGCCGTTGATGCGGTTACGGCAGTAGATATCGGAACTGATGGTATGCGGTAAAATCCCCAGGCTAATAGCGCGTTTAGCCACCGCAAAGCTCAGGCTGGCGGTACCATGCCCGACGTCCAGACGCACGCCGCGCGCCAGCGCTCGTGTCACCGAGGCGCGCAGCTCGCCGTCAGGCCGAAGAATACGGTTCGGCTTACCGTTGTAACAGTGGGTAATGATATCGCCCGCCGTCAGACGCTCCGCTATTTCGTCCAGATCCGGCGGGTTATTGCCAATATGTACCATCAGCGGCAGGTTGCCGTTTTCTTGCTGCATGGCTTTAGCGCGTTCCAGCGGCGTGATGCCGTTAACGCCTACCACGCTGCTGCTCATCCGCGCCTTGAGGCCGACGATAAAATCCGGATGGCGTTTTACCGCCTGCCGAACCGCATCAGCGTCAATATTGGCCATGTTAGCCAGCTCGTTTTGGGCAATAAGCCCAACGCGTGAAACATTCAGCAGCGCATAAACCTCGGTGGCCGCGTCACGAGTCAGCGTGTAAAAATCGTCAATATCATCAGCGCCTGTGCTGCCTGCATCCACCACTGTGGTAACGCCAGTGGCAATACCCACGCTGTCCGGTTCGTCGTGGTAAATCGGCGATTTCGGGTAGCAGTGAACGTGAGAATCAATCCAACCCGCGCTAACGTAACATTCGCCGCGCAGGTCAATGGTTTTCAGCGCCGGACCATCAACGTCACCCAACGCCGCGATTTTGCCATCCTGAAGGGCAATATTAGTCAGCGTGTCATCGACCAGACGCGCATGGCGCAGGAGTAAATCAAACATCGTTCTCTCCTTTGCCGGATGGCGGCGCAACCGCCTTATCCGACCTACAAATCAACAGTTAGCTAATCGAAACCGGGAAGATGGAACCGAGGATCATCGCGCCTAAAATCGCGCCGCCGGTAATCGGCTTCTGCCAGATATAAAACAGCAGCGCGCCCACCAGAGAGCCCAGACCAATAGGAATCGATGCCGTCATGGCGCTGAGGATAATCAACGGCCCCAGAAAACGGCCTGAAGTGTTACCGGCCCCCATCATGACGTCCGCCCCGTACGTGGAGTCGCTCTGATTAATAGTGAACTTACGCGCCAGAATAATGATGTAGCCAATCGCCAGGCCAATCACCAGACCGGTTATCAGCGAAGCGATAAAGTTCGCCACCGGGAAGACAAAGCCAGCCCCCAGCAGTAACGCCGGAACCCCTAAGCCCACGCCAGTCTGAATTGCCCCGCCGATATCCAGAATCCCGACCAGCGAACCTTCGATAATGCGGGCAAATAAAAAGCTGGCGCCGAAAGCGGCGACCGCGCCGTAGACGCCGGTATCCATCCCCGCTTTCAACATCGCCACAAAAGCGACTTCGTTAAATGCGCCGATACCGTACAGATAGTACATATGCGTCCCGGCGAAAACGCCGGAGGAGAGCAGGCCAACAAAGATCGGGAACGACCAGTCGGCATACCAAAAACCTTTATTCTCTTCCATTGTGGTCTCCGTTATTTGCCGCTGAGCGAGTTGTGGATCAGTTCAAGCCAGTTCGGTACCGTCATGTTGAAAGACTCGATCATTTTCATGTCGAAGCCGCGGAAGAAACCGCTCAACACAAACAGCAAAACGATGGCAACCATCATCACTTTGGTGACATGGTTCCAGCCGCTCTCTTCTACGCCTTTGCCGATCAAAATACCCAGCACCAGCCCCGGTACGGCGTTCCCCATGATGAGCTGCGCCGCGCCGCCGAAAACGGTGGCCCAGAAACCCGATTTTTTACCAGCGTCGATCGCCGCTAACCAGAAAATCACAGGCATGACGATGTTGACCAGCAGGTTTGCCGCCGGTACCAGCACCTTAACCGCCGTCACCTGTAGCGCTTCTGGCACGGATGAGGCGGTCAGGTTAAGGAACGTCACGACGATCATGCCGATGACGGCGCAGGCGATCGCCATTTTTTTCGGGTCGTGCAGCGTCTCGCCGACGTTACGGTTTTTGATCATTAGCGCCGCCGCGCCCCAGTTAGGGATGATGCGGTGATCGACATCCTGGGTGAACGATCCGGCCGCCACAGACGACGCCCAGGCGTTAAAGAAGAAACCCAGTCCAAAGGAGAAGTGAGATGCCGGGTCGCCTTCACAAGAGTTGAGTTCGCCCAACGTACGGAACGCGCCCATCCCCTGCGTGGTTGGCGCGTGAAACATACGTGCAGCCCCAGCGCCCACCCCTACGCCGACCAGCGCGCCGATAATGAGAGATTTAATTAGTATTATCAGGAACATAACTATGCCTTTTTAATAAAAATCAGCGTTTCGCGACGAAATCCACCCTGTCGAGATTGATGGCGGTCACGTTGACGGCCACATCCAGCTCCACGCTGTAAGTGCGTCGTTCCCGGCGCAAAAAGAAAAACAGAAAGGCCTCTTTACGCACCGACTCATGCGCCTGAACAATCCGCACATCCTGTGGCTCAATACGCAGTAAGATATACGGCGACTCTCTCATCACCGCCGACTGAACATGGTTCAGCGCATCGGCAAAGGCGCGTGCTTTGGCGTCGCCCTTGCCTTTTACTCTCACCGTGGTGGTGAATTGCTCTTTCATCATCAGGCGCCGTATTTCTTTTGCCACGCCTGCACCAGGCGCTCGCCGAGCTCTTCTTTATCCATAAAGCCGAAACCCAACACGTTGCAGCCCTCATTGATAGCGGTGACTCCTTCATCTACTGACCGCATCCCATATTTGGCTTTGTAGCCATGCTTGTTTTGCGCGGTGATAGCGCCCGCGCCGCCGCTGCCGCAAAATGAAATGCCGAAGGTGGCGTTTTCCGCTTTCATCACATCGCCCAGCTTCATGTCTGCCGCGACGCCCGGTACGACGACCGCGCGACCGCCCGCTTTTTCCACGCCTGCCGCCACTTTCTGGCCTTTACCCAGGCGATCGCCAATTACGACGGTAATCTGTTCCATTTTTTGCTCCTTAGAGGTTGTCTTTCGCGACTTCAAAATGTACCGATAATAGCCAGGCTTCTTCGTCAGGAAGGTTGCCAAACGCCGCCACGATTTCGCGGGCGAGCGCCATTGATTCGGCTGAGATTTCATCAAACAAGCTGGCATCGACTTCCGGTAAAGGCTCGCCGGTAATTGACCGGTGCGCCATCGCGCGAACGTGCGAGGTCAGCATTTGCGTCTGTACCGCATTGGGGACAATGTGATGTCGCCCCAGCAGGCCATCCACCTGCGTTAACACCTGTTCAGCCAGTTCGTTAATTCGCTCACCGGCATCGTGTTTTACTGCTCCGTTATCCACGCGTCTCACCCCATTAATGGCAATGAGATAAAACTAGCGGTAAGGGTTAAAAGTTTGTAGCGAGTTATTTTCCACCTCGAAGTGGAAACGCGAGTGGGATAGGTGATCTGCGCCACAGAAAAAGCGGCATTGATGAATTATCGCCGGGAAAGTGTGAGATCTATCGCGGCATAAAGAGGAAATGGCGAAACAATGACGTTGTCGTATAAAGTGAGAAAGTGTGATGGGTATTACATTTTGCCGGATGGCGACCTGCGGATAAAGCGAAGCCGCCATCCCACAAAAATTAACGATACTTCTTATGATACGTATTGCGGGTGGTTTTTAGCGCTTCCGCCGCCGCTTTCGCTTCTTTAACGTTACCTTCGTTCGCCAGCTTCAGCGCGCCATCAATTTGGCCGACCAGAATGTCAAAACCGTGACGAAAATCCTTCATTTCCGGGCTATCCGGCGCTTTATCTTCCAGCTTTGGCGGCGTAGCTTTTTGAGCATCCAGCGCGGCCGCGCGCATTTTAGTTAATGCCGCTTTCAGCTCAGGGGCACTATCCGTTTTCTCAACAACTTTCAGGTTATCATTGAGAATATCCATATTATCTTCAAGATCGGCAGCAAAAACAGCCGAACCGAATACCAGCGATGACACAGCAAGAATAGCTAACAGGCTTTTACGCATTGCTCACTTCCTTTTTATTATTAACGATAAGTGTAATACCCTGAATAATTCGAGTTGCAGGCAGCCAACGCGCCTGCAGCCTGAAGTATGACGGGTATTATTGTCCGGCGATTTTCATCTCCGGTAACAATACCGAACCACATTGTATATTACTGCGCGTTTCAATATCATCGCCTACGGTGACAATATTACGCCACATCTCTTTTAAATTACCGGCAATGGTAATTTCACTTACCGGGTACTGGATTTCACCATTTTCAACCCAGAATCCCGCAGCGCCGCGGGAGTAGTCGCCGGTAATACCGCTGACGCCCTGGCCCATCAGTTCCGTCACCACCAGGCCGGTACCCATCTCTTTCAGTAACTGCTCAAAGTTCAGCCCCTGCCCGGCGATACGCCAGTTATGAATGCCGCCAGCATGACCGGTACTTTTCAGCCCCAGTTTGCGGGCGGAATAGTTGGTCAGCAACCATTGCGTCAGTACGCCATCCTTCACAATGTCCCGGCGCTCCGTACGCACGCCTTCGCTGTCGAACGGTGAAGACGCCAGCCCTTTTAGCAGATGCGGGTGTTCTTCGATGGTTAACCATTCCGGCAGAATTTGTTTGCCCAGCGAGTCGAGCAGAAAAGTGGATTTACGGTATACCGCGCCGCCGGCAATCGCCCCGACCAGATGACCAAATAGCCCTGTCGCCACTTCATTGGCGAAAATGACCGGCGCTTTCATGGTGGAGAGCTTGCGCGGCGACAGGCGGGATAAGGTACGGCGCGCGCACTCGGCCCCGACCCATTCCGGCGCTTGCAGATCCGCCATTGCCCGGCCGATGGTGTAAGCGTAATCACGCTCCATATCGCCGTTCTCTTCGGCGATGACGCAGCTTGAGAGCGAATGGCGCGTGGAGCAATATCCCTGCAACATACCGTGGCTGTTGCCGAACACTTTAATGCCGTAATGGCTGTTAAAGCTACCGCCTTCGGTATTGGTGATGCGTTTATCCGCCTTTAGAGAAGCCTGTTCCGCACGCGCGGCCAGTTCAATGGCTTCGTCTGGCGTAACCTCTGCCGGGTGGAACAAATCCAGATCCGGCGCGTCAAACGCCAGCAGTTCTTTGTCCGCCACGCCTGCGCACGGGTCCGGCGACGTGTAACGCGCGATATCCAGCGCGGCCTGCACGGTACGGGCAATCGCCTGCGGGCTTAAATCCGTCGAAGAGGCGCTGCCTTTGCGGTTCTGGTGATACACCGTAATTCCCAGCGCGCCGTCGCTATTAAATTCGACATTCTCTACTTCACCATAACGGGTGCTGACGCTAATGCCGGTAGTCTTGCTGACGGCGACTTCCGCCCCATCCGATTTGCCTGAGGCTAACTCCAGCGCTGTCGAAACTGCTTCTTCCAGAATCTTACGCTGCGCTTCAACTTGTGAGATTACTTTCATTGCAAATGCCATAATGTAGAGAGAGTTTCTCTGAAGTCTAACAGAGAACCGTTTTTCAGTGCGCATCTTAACTGGTAACATTAGCCTCTTTTTTTAAGGAGCCTGACATGACAAAGCAGCCCGAAGACTGGCTCGACGACGTTCCCGGTGATGACATCGAAGACGAAGACGATGAAATTATCTGGGTCAGTAAAAGTGAAATTAAACGCGATGCCGAGGAATTAAAACGCCTGGGCGCGGAACTGGTGGATCTGGGGAAAAACGCGCTGGATAAGATCCCGCTGGACGCCGATCTGCGCGACGCCATTGAACTGGCCCAGCGAATCAAAATGGAAGGACGCCGCCGCCAGTTGCAGCTTATCGGAAAAATGCTGCGCCAACGCGACGTTGAACCTATTCGCCAGGCGCTGGACAAGCTGAAGAACCGCCATAATCAGCAGGTGGTGCTGTTTCACAAGCTTGAGCATCTGCGCGATCGTCTGATCGTCGAAGGCGATGACGCGGTAGCCGAAGTACTGACCCTGTGGCCGCACGCCGATCGTCAACAGCTTCGTTCATTGATCCGCAATGCGAAGAAAGAGAAAGAAGGCAACAAACCGCCGAAATCAGCGCGTCAGATCTTCCAGTATCTGCGCGAGCTGGCGGAAAACGAAGGGTAATTTTACATGTTGATAGCGTCTGCCGGATGGCGGCGCTAACGCCTTATCCGGCCTACGGGAATGTACGTATTGTAGGCCCGGTAAGCGCAGCGCCACCGGGCATTTTTTACCCCACAACCAGTGCTTTTTTCGCCAGCCCATCCAGCAATTTCTGATGGATGCCGCCGAAACCGCCGTTGCTCATCACCAGGATGTGATCGCCAGGCTGTGCGGTTTTCACCACCATATCCGCCAGCGTATCGACATCTCCACTCCAGTGAGCAGGCTGTACGCAGGCGTCCGCCACTTCTGAAACCTGCCACGGAATATGCGGCGGCTGCAGCAGGAACACTTCATCCGCACGCCCTAACGACGGCGCCAGGTCATCCTTGCATAACCCCATCTTCATCGTGTTAGAACGCGGCTCCAGTACCGCGATAATGCGCGCGGTGCCGCCCACTTTACCGCGCAGCGCCGCCAGCGTGGCCAGAATTGCCGTAGGATGGTGAGCAAAATCGTCATACACCGTCACGCCGTTCGCTTCACCGCGTAGCTCCAGACGGCGGCGAGCGTTAATAAATGACCCCAGCGCGCTGGCTGCTTCTGCGGGCGCGACGCCCACGTGGCGCGCGGCGGCAATCGCCATCAGACCGTTGTGCATGTTATGTTCGCCGACCAGGCCCCATTTCACATCGCCGACTTTTTCGCCGTCCAGCCACACTTCCCACTCGGAAGTATCCGTAGTCAGCTTCTTCGCCTGCCAGTGTCCCTGCTCGCCCACCAGCTCCTGCTCGCTCCAGCAGCCCAGCGCCATGGTCTGTTTCAGGTTGATGTCGTTTTCCGGCCAGATGATGCGCCCCTGCCCCGGCACGATGCGCACCAGGTGGTGGAACTGCTTCTGGATCGCTTTCAGATCGTCGAAGATGTCGGCATGATCAAACTCAAGGTTGTTGAGGATCAGCGTCCGCGGGCAGTAATGCACAAATTTAGAACGTTTATCAAAGAACGCGCAGTCGTACTCATCCGCTTCGATAACAAAGAATGGGCTCTCGCCCAGGCGTGCGGAAACCTCAAAATTGCCCGGTACGCCGCCGATCACGAAGCCCGGTTTGTACCCGCACGCTTCCAGTATCCAGGTCGCCATGCCTGCGGTCGTGGTTTTACCGTGGGTACCGGCGACCGCCAGTACCCAGCGGTCGCGCAACACAAAGTCATGCAGCCACTGTGGACCAGACATAAAGGGAATGTTTTTTTCCAGCACCGCTTCCACGCACGGATTCCCGCGCGTCATCGCATTGCCGATAATCACCAGATCTGGCTGCGGATCGAGCTGGCTGGCGTCATAACCCTGGATCAGATCAATGCCTTGCTTCTCAAGTAAGGTACTCATCGGCGGATACACATTGGCGTCCGAACCCGTTACTTCATGACCAAGCGAGCGAGCCAGCATCGCCAGCCCCCCCATGAAAGTGCCACAAATTCCCAAAATATGAATGCGCATACGTCACTATCCTTTTTTTATCTGCGAGCCATTTTACGCACATGTCTGGCAAGTGAGAAACGCATTTCAGGTAAATCTGTACTTTGCTGGCGCGATTCACCTGAGCGCATCATCTGAAATGTTTGTTAAGATTGTTACGGTCGCTTTACTCCAATCAATTGCAGGGAAAGTGTTATGAAAACGTTAGGTGAATTTATTGTCGAAAAGCAGCACGAGTTCTCTCAGGCTACCGGTGAGCTCACTGCTTTGCTGTCGGCAATAAAATTGGGCGCCAAGATCATCCACCGCGATATCAACAAGGCCGGTCTGGTCGATATCCTGGGTGCCAGCTGTGCTGAGAACGTACAGGGCGAGGTTCAGCAGAAACTCGATCTGTTCGCGAACGAGAAACTGAAAGCTGCACTAAAAGCGCGCGATATTGTAGCGGGCATCGCATCGGAAGAAGAGGACGAAATTGTCGTCTTTGAAGGCTGCGAACACGCGAAATATGTGGTGCTGATGGACCCTCTGGATGGCTCTTCTAACATCGACGTTAACGTCTCTGTCGGTACGATTTTCTCGATTTATCGCCGCGTGACGCCCGTCGGCACGCCGGTCACCGAAGAAGATTTCCTGCAACCCGGCAACAAACAGGTCGCTGCGGGATATGTCGTGTATGGCTCGTCCACCATGCTGATTTACACCACCGGCTGCGGCGTACACGCTTTCACCTACGATCCGTCGTTGGGCGTGTTCTGTCTGTGCCAAGAACGTATGCGTTTCCCGGAAAAGGGTAAAACCTACTCCATTAACGAAGGCAACTACATTAAGTTCCCGAATGGCGTGAAGAAGTACATCAAATTCTGCCAGGAAGAGGATAGTTCAACAAGTCGCCCTTATACCTCACGTTACATTGGCTCTCTGGTGGCCGATTTCCACCGCAACCTGCTGAAAGGCGGCATCTATCTCTACCCCAGCACCGCCAGCCATCCGCAGGGGAAACTGCGTCTGCTGTATGAATGCAACCCGATGGCGTTCCTCGCGGAACAGGCCGGTGGCAAAGCAAGCGATGGTAAAGAACGTATTCTGGATATCATTCCGGAAAGCCTGCACCAGCGCCGCTCGTTCTTCGTCGGCAACCGCCATATGGTTGACGATGTGGAACGCTTTATCCGCGAATACCCGGACGCGTAATCTTTACCACCATGCGGAATAACGCATGAAGCCGCCATTGGGCAATAAGATGTCCGATGGCGGCGTTGCCTTATCAGGCCCGTGATTTTTTCGGTTCTTAACCTTTGTCGTTTATGCTCCGCAACGACGCGCCAGATGAGGCGGAAACGAAAACAAGCGAAGACTTTCGGCGTGAGTTGGCTATAATACTCGCCACTTGTTTGTCATAACTTCAAAGGAAACAGACATGAGCTTACTCAACGTCCCGGCGGGTAAAGAACTGCCGGAAGATATCTACGTCGTTATCGAGATCCCGGCTAACGCAGATCCGATCAAATACGAAGTTGACAAAGAGAGCGGCGCGCTGTTCGTTGACCGCTTCATGTCCACCGCGATGTTCTATCCGTGCAACTACGGTTACATCAACCATACCCTGTCTCTGGACGGCGACCCGGTAGACGTTCTGGTCCCGACGCCGTACCCGCTGCAGCCAGGCGCCGTCATCCGTTGCCGTCCGGTTGGCGTACTGAAAATGACCGACGAATCCGGTGAAGATGCGAAACTGGTTGCCGTACCGCACACCAAACTGAGCAAAGAGTACGATCACATTAAAGATGTGAACGATCTGCCGGAACTGCTGAAAGCGCAGATCACTCATTTCTTCGAGCATTATAAAGATCTCGAAAAAGGCAAATGGGTGAAAGTTGACGGTTGGGACAACGCCGAAGCGGCTAAAGCGGAAATCGTTGCCTCTTTCGAGCGCGCAGCGAAGAAATAAGTTCGCTTTTACATAATCGTCAAGATAAAGGCTCTCATAGTAATGAGGGCCTTTTTATTGGCTAATGAATAGAACACAATTTTTATCATTATTAGTTTAACATTCACAGAATGAATAAGACTTTACCTTATTTTTTATTAAAAAGGGTTGAATACGCTCACGTTTTCTCTAAAAAGCTTAAGATAATAATTGTTTTGCGAATGCCCCCAGACTCCCATGGACTTACGCCCTAAATATTAGCAAGCGCTAAATTCTTATTTAGTGCATAAGCCCGATTACCTTTTTAATAAGGTATCCTAAGCTCTCCCTACCAATAACTGTATTTTCAATCCAACATAACATCCGCTCAAAACACACTTTTTAATATATTTTCAAGGGCTGCCATAATTATTTACTATTTTAAGAGATTATGATGAAAAATGATATATTAATTACCGGTGGACATATCATCGATCCCGCTCGTAATATTAATGAGATTAACAAGTTACGCATCATTAACGATATTATCGTTGATGCCGATAAATATCCTGTAACTTCGGAGACCCGGATTATCCATGCCGACGGCATGATCGTCACTCCCGGTCTTATCGATTATCACACGCATGTTTTTTATGATGCGACGGAAGGCGGCGTCAGGCCTGATATGTACATGCCGCCGAATGGCGTCACCACCGTCGTGGATGCAGGTTCTGCCGGTACGGCAAACTTTGATGCCTTCTACCGAACGGTGATTTGCGCCAGCAAAGTTCGAATCAAAGCGTTTCTGACCGTGTCGCCGCCGGGCCAAATCTGGTCACAAGAAAATTATGATCCTGACAATATTGATGAAAATAAGATCCACGCGCTGTTTCGCCAGTATCGCAACGTTCTTCAGGGATTAAAACTCAAGGTTCAGACTGAGGACATTGCTGAATATGGCTTAAAACCGCTGACTGAATCCCTTCGTATTGCCAACGATTTAAGGTGCCCCGTAGCAATACACTCGACTCATCCCGTCGTTCCCATGAAAGAACTTGTCTCCTTGCTACGCCGCGGCGATATTATCGCTCATGCGTTTCACGGCAAAGGTAGCACCATTCTTACTAATGAAGGCGCGGTCTTAGCCGAAGTCCGTCATGCAAGAGAACGAGGCGTTATATTTGATGCCGCCAATGGTCGCAGCCATTTTTCAATGAACACGGCACGCCGGGCCATCGCCAATGGCTTTCTTCCGGATATCATCAGTAGCGATCTCTCAACCATCACTAAACTCGCCTGGCCTGTTTACGCCTTACCATGGATTTTATCGAAATATTTAGCACTCGGCGTCACGCTTGCCGATGTCATTAACGCCTGTACCCATACCCCAGCAGTTTTAATGGGTATGGCAGCAGAAATTGGTACGCTGGCCCCTGGGGCATTTGCCGATATCGCCATCTTTAAATTAAAAAACAGGCATGTTGAATTTGCCGATATTCATGGTGAAACGCTCACGGGGACGCATGTGCTGGTACCACAAATGACCATAAAATCCGGTGAGATATTATTTCGTCAAATTGATTTTGGCACGCGGCCAAACGGAGTTGAAAAATGACCTCAATGCAAAAATGGCTACGGATCGGCGCGACATTAATGTTCGGCCTTTTTGTTGCTTATCTTGACCGTTCTAATCTTTCCGTTACGTTACCTACGATTACACACGACCTGAATATTGATGGCGCAACGGCCAGCATTGTATTAACCATATTTCTTATTGGCTATGCCTTTTCAAATATTTTTGGCGGCGTATTTACCCAGCGATACGATCCGAAAAAAATAGTCATTCTGATGGTGCTAATCTGGTCGATTGCGACCGTTTTTGTCGGATTTACCTCGTCAGTGTACGTTATTTTGATTTGTCGGCTGGTGCTTGGCATTACCGAAGGCATTTATTGGCCGCAGCAGTCCCGCTTCGCCAGCGACTGGTTTTCAGACAAAGAACGGACGCAGGCGAACAGCATTATCCAGTATTATGGACAGTTCCTGGCATTAGGCCTGGGATTTATGATTTTGTCCCCGCTGGATGCTGCCTTCGGTTGGCGAAATGTTTTTATTATCACTGGTATGATCGGCATTGTTGTTGTGGTTCCACTTTATATAACAATGCTGAAAAAACAGGAAGAAGCGCCTTATTATCGTGCGCCGGCGCCAACAGAGAAAACTAAACTTACTCTGGAATCGCTGGGCGGAACCCCCTTCCTACTCCTTATTTTTACCTACATCACTCAAGGGATGTTGTTCTGGGGAATTACGTTATGGATCCCCATGGTTGTCAATTCTCTCGGCTATACCGGATTCAGTAAAGCATTGGTCAGTTCTCTGCCTTATCTGACTGCGGTTATACTGGCAATCCCCATCTCATGGATCAGTGATAAGACACAAAAACGTGTACTTATTGCTTCACTGGGCCTACTAATCCCCGGCGTGATGTTATTTCTCCTGCCATTTGTCGATGCGCCGGGCTTTAAAATCACGCTCATTACCCTGGCGATGGGTTATTATGCCGCCAGCTTTACCCCCAATATCTGGTCGATTATCCAGTCGAACGTTAAACCCCATGCGATTGGCCCAGCCTCCGGTATTATTAATGGCATCGGCGCCGGCGGCGGCGGTACGTTGGCAGGCCTAATGGTCGGCTATTTTTACCGGACAACCGGCAGCTATATGCAGGGATTTATGGTTCTCGGATGCATTGTTATCCTGGGCGGCGCGTCATTATTGATCTACGGCAGAATAAGAGCTCACCATGCCCGGCGTTAACGCCATCAGCCAGAATGTAAAAAACAACGCCACCCGAGGGTGGCGTGTTCAGTTCAGGGCTGGTTTCTGTCTAACCAGTCACCGCTTTCAATCAGAGTTAACCCATCAACAGGACGTTGATATACATACATCCATGCGCTGCCGTAAGGCGTCTGGATTAACTGGCGTGCGTATTCACCGCCCCTGGTGCGCAAAGCATCAAGTTCGGCCAGCGTGGCGTTATCAATTCGATAAACTTCACCGTATACCGCTCCGTTTCCCGGAACTGCGCCTGGATAGTGGCCCAGACTATACAACTGGTAGTTATCGATACGGTAATCGCCAAGCAATTGGGCATTGGTCATCCAGTGACTGTTGCCTTGTTTCTGTCGTAAACTGCCATAGACAAATATTCGCATTGCTAAAACTCAAACTGATAGAGCAAATCAAGTGCCTGATCTACGCCAGACACTGCTTCCAGATATAGCTTAGGCATCAGGCGATAACGTAACGTGAGCGTCGCCAGAGAGTCAAATATCCCTACACCATACTTCACCTGTAGACCCGGCAGTACATAGCCGCTGACCACAACCTGGGACGAATCGCCCACCCCTTGCGTGTCCAGCGCCAGATTACTTACACCGAATGTCTCTCCGATTTTACCCACAACCTGACCACTTTGCGCAACCCCCAGGCCAATAAGCATGGAAGTCATTGCTGCGCTATCACTCTGATTGCTGTCCAACCCCTGCCCACGCAGCAGATAAGAAAGCGCTTCAGCCTGCGGCATCGCCGGATCGGAGAAGATTTCCGCTTTGGGTTCATCAGCTGTGCCTGTGACGCGCACGCCCGCAATGACATCGTCTTCGGTGGCGTCAGGGTTACGGATCGCTTCGATATTGAGCAGCGGCTGATCCGGCGGGCCGGAGAACAGCAGCTCGCCTTTACGAACAAGCAGGTCCTGGCCGTAGGCGCGGAATCGGCCGTCAGGAATATTGATTTGACCATTTAGCCCCAGCCCCTGCTTATCCTGCGCGACTTTCAAATCGCCGGTCAAACGCGCTTTAAGCCCGAAGGCGTCGATGCGCACGTTGTTGCCGACATGTACCGTCAGATTACTGTTGATGGGAATAGATGCTGTCTGCGGCGTTTCTGGTTGCAGGTCATTATTGAGCATAACCACATCGCTGGAGACGCCGACCGCGCTCTCCGGCAGGTCGTGCACCACAATTCGTGCCCACGGAACGTCCACACGCCCATCCAACGTGAACAGCGAAGGCGTCGCGTCAAAGACCACATCCGGCGAGACATCCAGGCGCACCATCGGCGGAACGGTAATCCGCACCCGACTGCCTTTCGCCGTCACCCGCGCGCGCCAGTTGTCAATCTGGCTCCAGTCGGCGTTACCGTTCAGGTTAATTTGCCCTTGTTGTGTTCGCACGATACCAGCGAGCGTCGAGCGCGTACCGCTAAAGTTCATGGCGAGCTGGCTCGGCTGCATCTCAAACGGCATAAAATTACCGTCAATATCCAGCGCGCTAAGCTGCAACTGACCAAACAACTGCGGGCTTTGCACATCGCCGCCCAGACGTAGCCTGGCGTTTAACATTCCCGCCGCTTTTTCGCCGCGCAAAAAGACAGGGTTGACCATCGCCAGATTGAGATTGCGCATGTTGACGTTACCGCCGAGATTGCGCCGCCCCTGAGGATCGGTTACCTGCACCTGGCCATCGAATTGACCATTGTTCGTCAGGCGAATCAGCCATCCCAGCTCGGCGCGATTATTGTGCAGATCGGCGCTGAGGTTCAGCGTCTCAAACGCGACCGGTAACGGCGCGTCATTGACGGTCTGCGTGACCTTCACGTTACGACCGGAAAGTGTGACCTTCCCCTGCGGCAATCCCTCCTGGGTGGTGTCCCACGACACGTCCGCTTTCCCGCTAAAGACCCCGCTGGCCTGAGTGGTATCAGGCATAAATGGCTTCAGCATCGCCAGATCAAAGCGGTTGAGATTGACCAACGCCCGTCCTGCGGCGCCCGCATCAATGGTTTGCGGGATGCACAGCTCGGCGTTCGGGTTCAGCCAACAATGTGGCCCGATACTGATTTCCTGTTCTTTATTACGGTAGTCCAGCGCAATCGCGCGGGTCAACGACCATGGCCCCACTGGCGTCTGGAAACGGGTGTCGCTTAACGTCCCTTTCCAGCGCGCCTCCTCGCGATCAAAACTGCCTGTCAGGGAGAGTTGACCGGATACCGGTTCTCCCTGAACACGGAGCTGTAGCTGATGCTGCTTCTCGCTGCCTTTGGCGTCAAGCGTCACCAGATTGATGTTAACGTCGGGCTGCGAAATCCGCTCTACGCGAACGTTGAGATGGCCCGCTATCTGATCGGTGGATTTAATATCGCCCTCGATGCGCGCCTGGGCGATAGACAGCTCCTGCCAGCGCAGACCGTGGGCGGTGATATCCGCCAACAGCTGCGGCGCTTCTACCGTACCGCGGACTTTAACGATTCCTTTTGCCATGCCGCCCAGCCCTGGCAGCGCATTATCCAGCCCTGGCGCATCGATGGCGGCGTCAAGATTCAGCTCCTTAACGCCAAGCTCGCCTTTTATATCGGCGCTGTTTGGGCCCAGCGCAAGGTGCAGCCCCGGGATCGTCCACTGCATGTAGCTGTTGCCCTTTAGCGTCCCGTTGACGTTAACGCTGTTCTGCTTCACATTACCGGTCAGCTTGAGCTCCGGGACATCCATCTGCCAGGTGCCGCCGTAGAGGCTGCCTTTGGTTTTCATGACGCCGTTAAGTTTCGCGGGCCAGTCCGGGATCTCTTTAGCGGTATTGATGCCATTCAGCGTCAGTTCGCCACGCCAGCTAATCGCCTGCTGCCAGTCCACCAGCGCTTTCAGTTCGGTTTTTCCCTCCAGAGCGGCGACGGTGAGTTTATCGAGATTAATCTGCCGCTCATTCCCTTTAGCATCCAGCGTGATGGTCGCCGGCGGAATATCTTGTCCTTTCACGGCGGTTCGCATCGACAACGTATAGTCGGTCATCTTACCGCTCAGTTTGAGCTTCAGATCGTCAGCCTGAAACTGGGTATCACCCGTCAATGGCCAGGCAATGCGTTGGCTGACGACCTCAAGATTGAGCGGTAAACCGGCCTCCGCCAGCCGCGTCTGGGCGCGAAGCGCGACATCCATCGGCCCGGAAAGGTTCACCCTGACCTCCAGTTGTTCGCGTAACGCGCCGCCGACCTTGAGTTTGATCTTTTCACCCTTTAGCGGATCGATATTCAGCGTACTGTTGAGCGTAATATCAACCGGCCAGTTATTGGCGAGCTGCGCCGTACCGGAGGCTTTCACCGTGCCCTGGTTGGCGTCGATATCCAGAGTATCCAGCTTCATATTACCGTCGATACTGCTGACTTTAAGCAGCATCGTGCGCACCGTCAGATCGGTATCGCCGGTGATGCGTAGCTGCTCGCCGCGAAATGACTCGATATTCAGATTGAGCGGCAGGTGAACATCGGTCATCTCCGGCATTACCGGTTTTGCAAACAGATCTTTTAGCGTTTCGCCAAGCGGCTTTTCATCCGGTTGAGGTTTCTCGATTTTGGGTTCAACCACCTCTTCCTGCGCCACCTCAGCGACCTTCGGCAGCGCGATCAGCAGTCCCTGAAGCCGCGTCGGTTTCAGGGTCAGGTTTTTCTCCTGCCATGCCAGCCCGTAGGTAAAATCCAGCACCGAAACGGTAGTGTCATCAATCTTGATATTGATGTTATTCAGCGCCACGCGCGACAGCGTGATGGGCCAGGGCGTGGAGAGGTTCAGCGGCCCGCTTTCTTCCTCTTCTTGCGCCGGTTCGGAAGGAGGCATTTTTTTGCTGTCGATAGCGACATTAATGTCTTTTAGCGCCAGATCATTGACGCACAGGCTACTGCGCCACAGGCAATCAAGCCCGACGGCCAGATGAATTTCGCCCGCATTTACCGCAACGCCCGGCTGCTCATAGCGGATATTTTTTAACGATAAGTCCCGCCAGCCGCCGGTGACCTGCCCAATATCCAGCCCCGGCACCCAGCGGTTCGCCGCACCGAATACCAGATGCAGCCCCGTCGTCGTCCCGACCAGAAACGCAACGCTCGCCAGTAACACCACAATGAAAATCAACACGCCGAGGCTTATTTTCTTCCATAAACTCATAATTCAGGCCCCAGACCGATATAAAACTGTAAACCGTGTTCGTCTTTGTCGCCGACCGGTACGGCAAAATCGAGTTTGACAGGCCCAACCGGCGACGCCCAGCGCACGCCGACCCCGGTCCCGGTTTTGAAATCGCTACGGCGAATATCACTAACCGCCTCGCCGCTATCGACAAACACCGCCCCCCACCATTTGCCGGTGACGTTATACTGGTACTCCAGCGATCCGGTTGCCAGTTTTGAGGCGCCTTTAAGATTGCCGTCGCTATCTTTAGGCGAAATAGATTTGTATTTATAGCCGCGAATACTGCGGTCGCCCCCGGCGAAGAAACGTAAATCCGGCGGAACTTTGTCGAAATCACCGGTTTCTATCCAGCCCAAATTGGCGCGCATCACAAAACGGTGGCGATCGTACAAAGTCCGAATCCAGACGTTTTGCGCCTGCAGTACGGAGAAATCCACGTCGGAGCCCCAGGCCGTATTCGAATAGTCTACCGAGTAGCGCTGCGAATCGCCCCAGGTTGGCATCAGTCCCCCTCGCGAGCGGGTTCGGCTGATCATCACGCCCGGGTAGAACAGCATGGTGGTATTGGTGACGTTCCCCTGGGTAAAGTGGTCGAAACTCCAGCGCAGGTTAATCGCCCGCTGCCAACCGCTGGAAAGGTCCCAGTAACGCGACACGGCAAGCGTGGTCGAGTCCTGCTCCGTATCATTCAAATCGGTACGTTTAAAACCGCCCTGTACCAGATAGTATTGCTCCAGCGGGTTTTTCAGCAGCGGCATTTTATAACTAAAATCCAGCACCTGTTCCGGCGCAGAAATACTGGTGCTGGTGGTCAGGCTATGACCGTAGGAGTTCATCCACGGTTTTTTCCACGACGCTTTCACGCGCGGCCCGACGTCGGTGGAGTACCCCACCCCGGTTTCAATCGTGTTTTCGGTTCGCGGTGATACCACGCCTTTTAACGGCAGAATTTTTGTTTTACGCGATTTCTCAAATTCCGGCGCCACCACAACAGAATTAAACCATCCGGTAGCGGAAAGCCGGCGGTTTAGTTCCGCCAAATCTTTCGATTCGTACTCATCACCCTCTTTAAACGGCAACAGATTTTGTAAATATTCATCACGAATCTGCGAACCTTCGAAGGTGACAGGCCCGAAGCGATAGCGCTCACCGCTATCATAATCAATATCCCAAAACGCCTGATGACGGCCCAGAGCAATTCCCAACTGACTTTTAATGAATTCGCTGTCGAAATAGCCTTTGCGTAGCGACACGCTGGTTAACGACTTTTTAAAATTGTCATAGTCCCCCTGGTTGAGCACCGTGCCGATTGCCGGACGCGTTTTCAGTAAGGCCAGATAATCTTTGTCCGTACGCGCGCCGCCGCGTAAAATGACTTCTGTACCGCCAATCAACACCGGCTGGCCGGGCGTAACCCTGGCGATTAATACCTGCCGTCCTTTCGCAGGCGGTGGAAGCAAGTCGAATTTGATAGTGGGTTCGTAATAGCCTAACGCTTTAAGCCCTTCGCGAATCGCATCATCAACTCGGGCGCGAAAGCGCCGATCCGGCGTCACCTCATCGCTCTGAATCGTAGAGAGCTGTGCGCGAACGTTTTTTTCCAGCTCTCCGGATAGCCCTTCGACTTTCAGACGAACATTTGCGGCTACCGCAGAACTGCTCAGGCACAGTAAGCTAACCCAACATAACTGACGGATATGTGGCACATTTTCTCCTGAATATCCCCTATTCCCACCCCTGGAAAAAATCACACTACCGCTCCGCGGCTTAACATAAAATCAACAATTTCGATTGAAAAGCAGACGACTGCCCAAATATTTCTTATGGTTAAATCCAGATACATTAATGTTGTTATTGTGTGCAAAGATGCGTCTCGTTACAACCTTAACGCCAATTAACGCTTTCGGGAGAATAGTTCATGAGTTTATTTGATAAAAAACATCTGGTTACTCAAGCAGATGCGTTACCAGGACGCAACACCCCGATGCCAATCGCCACTCTGCATGCGGTAAATGAACACTCTATGACCAATGTCCCTGCCGGGATGGAGATCGCCTACTTCGCGATGGGCTGTTTCTGGGGCGTAGAACGTTTATTCTGGCAATTGCCCGGCGTATATAGCACCGCAGCAGGGTATGCGGGCGGTTACACGCCTAATCCAACCTACCGGGAAGTCTGCTCCGGGCAGACCGGTCATGCCGAAGCGGTACGGATAGTGTACGATCCTGCCGTTATCCGTTATGAGCAGCTTTTACAGACCTTCTGGGAAAATCACGATCCGACGCAGGGGATGCAACAGGGTAACGATCACGGTACGCAATACCGTTCTGCGATTTATCCCTTAACGCCGGAACAGAATGCCGCCGCTCACGCCAGTCGCGAGCGCTTTCAGTCGGCAATGGCCGCCGCCGGAGACCATCGCCCTATTACCACGGAAATCGCCCATGCGACGCCGTTTTACTACGCCGAGGATGAACACCAACAGTATCTGCACAAAAATCCATACGGTTACTGCGGGATTGGCGGGATCGGCGTTTGCCTGCCGCCTGACGCGTGACGCGTGACGACGCAGGCGTAGGGGGAACTTGTCGGAGTTGAAAATGAACCCTCTGGCGACTTTACAGTAGCTTACGCTATACTAGCCCTGAACTTATCGGCTCACTGCTACGAGCCGGTTTTCATTAAACGTTACCACACGGATTTATAAACTTCCCTTCCGAGGATCTGGCGTTTCGCCGGATAAGATATGTTAAACAGTATATTCATTATATTCTGCCTGATCGCTGTAAGTGCGTTCTTCTCCATCTCCGAGATCTCGCTTGCCGCATCACGTAAGATTAAACTTAAGTTATTAGCTGATGAAGGCAGTATCAACGCACAACGCGTATTGAAAATGCAGGAAAATCCCGGCATGTTTTTCACCGTTGTGCAAATTGGCCTGAACGCCGTCGCTATTCTTGGCGGTATCGTCGGCGATGCGGCATTTTCGCCCGCCTTTTCCGCCCTTTTCTCGCACTATATGTCGCCAGAACTCTCCGAGCAGTTGAGCTTTATTCTCTCTTTCTCGCTGGTGACGGGGCTGTTTATCCTGTTCGCGGATTTAACCCCGAAACGCATCGGTATGATTGCGCCAGAAGCTGTGGCTTTGCGTATCATCAACCCGATGCGCTTCTGCCTGTTCGTTTTTCGCCCGCTGGTGTGGCTGTTTAACGGCATGGCAAACAACATCTTCCGCCTGTTCAAAATTCCAATGGTGCGGAAAGACGACATTACTTCTGATGATATTTACGCGGTGGTGGAAGCCGGCGCGCTGGCGGGCGTCTTGCGCAAGCAAGAGCACGAACTGATTGAAAATGTGTTTGAACTTGAATCCCGCACCGTACCGTCTTCTATGACGTCGCGCGAAAGTATCATCTGGTTTGATCTACACGAAGACGAACAAAGCCTGAAGAAAAAGGTAGCCGAACATCCGCACTCAAAATTTTTGGTGTGTAATGAAGATATCGACCACATCATCGGCTATGTAGATTCCAAAGATCTGCTGAACCGCGTGCTGGCGAACCAAAGTATGGCGCTGAATAGCGGCGTGCAAATTCGCAATACCTTGATTGTGCCGGATACGCTGACCCTTTCTGAGGCGCTGGAAAGTTTCAAAACGGCGGGCGAAGATTTCGCGGTCATTATGAATGAATACGCGCTGGTCGTCGGTATCATTACGCTGAACGATGTGATGACCACGCTAATGGGTGACCTGGTCGGCCAGGGACTGGAAGAGCAAATTGTGGCGCGCGATGAAAATTCCTGGCTGGTTGACGGCGGCACGCCGATTGACGACGTCATGCGCGTGCTGGATATCGATGAGTTTCCGCAATCCGGCAACTATGAAACCATTGGCGGCTTTATGATGTTTATGCTGCGCAAGATCCCAAAACGTACTGATTCGGTGAAGTTTTCCGGCTACAAATTTGAAGTGGTGGATATCGACAACTACCGTATCGATCAGTTGCTGGTGACGCGTCTCGACAATAAAAGCAACGTACCGGCGCCGAAACTGCCCGATGCGCAAGGTAAAGAAGACAGCGCGGCCTGAAATCCGTTTGCCAGAAACATCAACGGCTCCTGATTCAGGAGCCGTTTTTTTGTTGTCTATGGAAAACCCCCAGCTAGGCTGGGGGTTCCGGAAAGCTTTCAGCTTTAAGCCAGTTATTAAAACCCCTTTTGATTTGTTAAAACATCTTGCGGTCTGGCAACTGCAAAAGTTCAACAAGAAATCAAAAGGGGGTCCCAATGGGGGACGAAAAGAGCTTAGCGCACACCCGATGGAACTGTAAATATCACATAGTTTTCGCGCCCAAATACCGAAGACAAGCGTTCTATGGAGAGAAGCGTAGGGCAGTAGGCAGCATATTAAGAAAATTAT